>JBFZCO010000102.1:0-3801 GCA_041307885.1 Burkholderiales bacterium
ATGCGTATTCCAATATATTGGCTGCCCTTCTCCAAAGAGTGAAGACTGGTAAGGGCTGCACCATTGATGTATCTATGCTCGAATCTTTGAGCGAATGGATGAGTTATCCGCTGTACTATGCTTATGAAGGCGCGGCCCCTCCTCCACGGAACGGCGCCTCGCATGCCACCATTTATCCCTACGGACCTTTTAAAGCTGGCGATGGCGGAACCATCATGCTTGGCTTACAAAATGATCGGGAGTGGGTTTTATTTTGTGAAATCGTTCTCGATAATCCCCAGCTTGGTCAGGACCCGCGTTTTGATAAAAACTTTAAGCGCAATGAGAAGCGATCTGATTTATTAGCAATTATTGATACCTGTTTTAGCAAGCTCACTACTGAGCAAGTCATTGCTAAGCTGGACCAAGCGCAAATTGCCAATGCTAGGCTCAATGACATGGCCGGACTATGGGGGCATGATCAACTCCAAGCTCGGAAGCGTTGGGTCGATGTTGGATCTCCAGCGGGGCCTATTCCTGCAATGCTGCCACCTGGCTTAAACGATAGCTTTGACTATCGCATGGATCCTATTCCGGCAGTAGGTCAACATACTCAAGCCATTCTGTCTGAGCTCGGAATCTCTGCTAACGAGATCGAGAATATGAAAGCGGCTGGAGCAATTTAAAGTAGGGGCGATGAAAGATGTGCAGCGTTTTCTAAAAGAACACGCCAACGCGGTCTCTTAGCCCATTGCTTTGGATTGACCATATCGGATTTCACCAAATAGGACTGATGCAATTCTTCTAGCGTGGCGCAGAATTGCTCGTCATACACAATCAAACTGATCTCAAAGTTCAACCTCAAGCTACGCTGATCAAAATTCACCGATCCAAATATGGCAATTCGGCCATCAATCATCAAACTCTTAGTATGTAAGAGGCCTCCATCAAACTCTGCGATGATGACACCAGAACTCATCAGGTCAGAATAATAACTGCGACTACTCCATGCCACTAAGGTTGAATCATTTAACTTAGGTACGATTAATGTGACCTTCACACCCCGCCCAGAAGCAGCCATTAAAGCCTGAATTAGTCCATCATCGGGACCAAAGTAAGGGGTGGTGATTGTGAGTTCTTCACGAGCATCCATGATGGCCGAGAGCATCACTTGATACAAGATATCGTCACGATAAACTGGCCCTGAAGAAAACTCCTGAGCTAAAACCTTACCTTCAAATGGAGCTTCTGTTGGGACTATATCTTTAAAGTGAGTAATCTTAGGGTTATCAACACTCCAGTCAAATGAGAAGGTCAATTCAAATTGGGAAGCAACGGGACCTTCTATTCTGACCATGGCATCAACCCACTCTCCCACCCCAGAATCTTGCTTAAAGGTTCTGGGGTCAACCATATTCATGCTACCAGTCCACACAATACGGCTATCAATCACAAAGATTTTGCGATGTAAGCGAAGGTCCGCACGTCTAAACTGAAAGCGGCCAATTTGAATGGGTAATGCCTCAGTTACTTCAATGCCCGCCTTTTTAAACTGACTAGGCCAATCTGATTTAAACCAATCCTTGCTTCCTAATGAATCTAGTAAGACCTTACACACTACACCGCGCTTAGCTGCAGCTATTAGCGCCTGTCCAACTCGATCAGCATCACCGCCGAGAGCCCAAATATAAAACTCTAGATAAAGAGTGTGTTTAGCTTGATTAATCTCATTAATAAAATCTTGCAAAATGTCTAAAGAATTAGTGAATAACTCAATCTGATTTCCAGCGGTTACTGGCGACCCATTTTTAGCTTGCGCCAACAAACTTAACGCCCTGCCCTCAATTGGCAGCTGCTCTCTGTCTGCAAGATGACGCTGGCGCATTGTTTCTGTAATGGCGGCATACTCACGATCCATACGGACAATTTTACGAGTCAGTTTTCGACCTACCGGACGCTCACCAATGAGGATGTATAGACCAACACCGATCAATGGGAATAAGACCACAATCAAAAACCATGCCAATACGACTCCAACAGGCCTTCTTATAGAAATCAATCTATAGCCAAAGAGAAGCACAATGATGATGTGGAGAATAGGAACCCAAATAAAGGATTCGCCAAAAATTGCTCCAAGTAAAAAATTAATAATGTTCATAAGATTTCAAGTTCTGCGGCTATGCCAAGGTGATCAGAAAGTTTTAACCATTCATGCAATATTTCGACGGAATGGATTTTTAAACCCCGCACATAAATTCGATCCATTGGCAGCATCGGCTTTACGCTTGGGAAGGTTTTAGCTGGAGCGCCCGTTAATTGTTCAAAAACCTCAACAAAGCCTGCCGCTTGCATTGGGGCACTTGCACGATTTCGCCAGTCATTAAAGTCTCCTGCAACAATAGTTGGCCCAGTTTGCGCTAATGAATCAATATAGCGAATGATTTCACCAAGCTGACGCTCTCGGCCTTTTTCAAATAAGGCGAGATGCACACAAAAGCAGTGGATCGGAATTCCTGCAAGTTGAGTAACACTATGTAATAGGCCGCGCTTTTCAAATCGATACGCTGAGATGTCGTAATTTTTTCCTTTATGCAAAGGATTTTTTGACAGAATTGCATTGCCATGATGCCCATCTGGATACTCTACGTTTTTACCGTAGTGCCAATCATGCCAAAAATCTTCCGATAAAAAATGGGTTATCTCATTTAGCGGCCATTGTTCAAAGCGCCGGACTCGTCCCCGATGTTCCTGCTGCAACTCTTGTAAAAATAAGAGATCGGGATGGTGATTTCGCATCCTTTGACGCAATTCATAAATGGTTGAATGCCGGTGTAATGGCGATAAGCCTTTATGCATATTGATCGTCATCACACGCAAGCGACTACTATTATTTTGCGTCATTAAAATTGACCCGCAGCACGCTGGCGACGAACTCTAGATAGGTAAATTTCACCCTCCACTAAATCTTGGCATTGCATGCACTTATTGCATATGGAGGCTTGTTCGCGCAACTCATCAATGGACTCAATGGGGTGAGTATCCAAATAGTCACGTAGATCGACATCAAGCACCTCATTGCAGAGGCAAATCACTTCAGCCATGGCTCAAAATAAGGGAAATTATTTGCATTTACTCCATTTTGCCATCCCCTTGCTAGAATCAAGCCCATGTTAATCACCCTTCAGGATGCCATTGCTTTATTAGCCCACTTAGATGCGGCGGTCATTGGCATTGTGTTGGTATCCCTACAAGTAAGTCTAACTGCCCTGCTTTTTGGCACACTTCTTGGCTTGCCCATCGGCGCACTCCTGGCAACAGAGGAATTTAAGGGCAAAAAGGTGGTTACCGTCGCCTTAAATAGCCTCATGGGTGTTCCAACGGTGATTGTAGGTGTTGTGGTTTACCTCCTCCTCTCTCGCAGCGGGCCTCTAGGAGTCTGGGGTTGGCTCTTTACTATCAAGGGCATGGTTATTGCCCAGACCCTACTAACAACACCCTTAATCGCCGCCTTAAGCCGTCAAATCCTGGAGGATTCCTGGAAAATTCATCGCGACTCATTCATGGCCTTGCGACTACCCCACTTATCCGCGCTGAAATGGCTCATTTGGGACTGTCGCTTTTCCCTCACTATTGCAGTTTTAGCTGGTTTAGCCAGAGCAATCTCAGAAGTTGGCGCCGTTATGATTGTCGGCGGCAATATCGACAATGCCACTCGCACAATGACTACTGCGATTGCTCTAGAAACTAGCAAGGGCGATCTACCTCTTGCCTTGGCATTAGGAATCGTTCTCTTAGGCGTGGTTCTTTTGGCTAATCTTTTTA
>JBFZCO010000103.1:0-10859 GCA_041307885.1 Burkholderiales bacterium
TAAACCATTGGTGCACCAGGTTATAAAAATCATCTTGCGTTTTAACAACGACGGCAAACCAATCTTTCACATATACGTTTGCCAGCGCCATGTAACGGGCATACCACTCCTTACACTTTCCAACCAAAGTATTGAACTCTTGCTTCATTGCTTTCCACTCTCTATTTGTGCGATCCATTCAGGGGTCGCTCGTAAACGTTGTATCTCAGTTACTACCGAAGCTAAATCAAACCGCGCCTTAATCAGATCATTACGAGCCAATCGAAAAGTTCTTTGCGCATCTAGATACTCAAGCATGCCGCGCTCTCCATAGCGATAGGAAACTTCAGCGATACGACGCGCACTCGATGCGAGCTGCACCACCTCTTGATCCAAAACTTTCACTTGATAACTGGTTATTTGATAGAGCTTATATGCGGTCTCTAGTTGCTGCTCCAAGCTTTGGCTTTGAGCATTAAGTTGATTTTTTGCTTTTGATGCATTGGCCTCTGCCTCAGCGATTTGGCCGCCCTTGAAATCCCAAATGGGGATGCTGACAACTAAACCATAGAGACGATCAGTGAAATTCGGGTCGTTATATTGCTGAGCTTTAACAGAAAGCTTAGGTAAGCGGGAGTTTTGCTCAAAACTCAATCTGGACTCAGTGGCTTCAACTTCAGCCTTTGCTTTTTGCAATTCAGGACTTTGTGTCTGGAGCTCACTCATCAACGCAGGTAAGGGTGGTAGCGTTTCTAACTTAGGTAATTGCGAGACCACTTCATAGTTGGCTGGTAATTGATATCCTACCGCCTGTCTTAACTGACCCTTAGCTTGATCTACTCGAAGCTTGCTTGACTCAGCATTAATCTGAGCATTCAGAAATTCAGTTTGAGCACGGATGAGGTCAAAGCGCGCTGTTTCACCAACGTCATAGCGAACCTGCATACGATCTCGAATCTGCTTCGTTAAACTCAGATCTTCTTCTGCAGCTCTTAATTCAGCTTCACGACGCATTAATTCATAAAAGCGTTGCTGCACTTTAGAAATCATTTCAATTTCAAAAGCGACTCGACCCGCTTCAGCTGCTCTTACATTAGCCTCGGCAGCATTAACTCGAGGAAAGCGGGTGTATGGCATATCTAAGGGCTGAGTTACGGCCCAAGATGAAACATTCCCGGTTGTTAAAGACCCACTGACCGATCTTTGCTGACCTGTGTTCAATTCAAACTCAGGGTTTGGGATGGCACGTGCTGTAGATAACTGCCCCTTTACCGCCTTCGATTGATCTCTTGCAGCTAATACTTGAGGATTAGACTCAAGAGCCATCGTAATCAGCTCGTTGATGGTGAGTTGTTTTGGCGCTTGTGCAAACGTATTTGCAGTAAGCAGTGCAGCAAGCAATGCCAAAGAAAGGCTACGAACAGCTCCCATAGAGTTAGATTGACCCAATGTAAAGGGGCCATTATCGCGCTTTTTACGTTTTGGAGCCTGACTCCACCACCAAAGTAGTGCACAAAATGTAGTTGCTCCGCCTAAAAACGAAGCCTGATGCGAGTATTTCAAAATTTAACTTATCTTAATAATTAATGGACTTGTGTCACTAGCCCGATCAAGCGAGACACTGGGAACTCGCATTGCTGCTTAGGAATTTTTCTACTACAGTTGCTACATTTTTATCCTCTTCATTAAACCACATCCAATTTGGTTCTAAGCCCTCTAAACTGACATCTTCAGACATAGATATTCTTTGAGATCCGTCCATATTTTTGGCTTTTGTGAAATGCTTTTTGGACATGCTTATAGATCTTCTTAAGCCCTAAATCAAGCGCTGCACGACGATCCCTTGCAGTAGTGTTTACCTCGATTTGACGGTTGTCAAAGGTATACAACTCAATACTGCAATTCTGATTAAAAGCCGTCTTTGATTCACGAACGGCAGAGTACCTCACCTTAATTTTACGAACCATCCAAAATAGCCGCTTTAGTGAAAATTTCACGCGATTCTCGGTGAAGGTTTTTAACTCTGGCTCGAGGGTTTCCCGAGCTTCCAAAATCACATCCATCACTCTCCTCCTGGTCATCAGTATGGTGAGAGAATAGAGTGAATTATATTCTTAATAAAGAAGAATTTATTTGATATTAATTCAGTTTTTTACTGATAATTACTGATCATCATCGATGGGCAAAAAAATGCCCTCAAGAAGAGGGCATATAAGAGAACTCCATGAAATCCAATCTCAGTTCATGGCCTTTGCAGAGCAGATGCCTTACCTGCTGACTTACTGGCGAAATAACCCGAAGCAAGCACACCAATCACAATGAGGGCATGTATTACGTATTCCAGGACAGGAGTTTGGGTTGCAAGCCAGTCTTTAGAGAGCGGCTCTGAGGTAATCATCTTTCCAGCGGTCCAAGCTAGCACACCAGCACCCAAATAAATAATGGATGGGAAGCGCTCTACCAATTTCAGAATTTGGGTTGAGCCCCAGATGACGATGGGAATACTAATCAACAGACCCAAAACAACCAAAATATAACTACCGTGGGATGCGCCAGCAACAGCCAAGACGTTATCCAATCCCATCACAGCATCTGCAATCACAATCGTCTTCATGGCACCCCAAAAAGTACTAGAGGCTGGGCCATGCTCATCATCTCCTTGAGCGGGACTGAGCAATCGATAGGCTATCCAAACCAAGAGCAGACCACCAATTAACATCAAACCTGGAATCTGCAGCAGATACACCACAACTAGAGTCATAGCACTTCTCACTGCAATAGCGCCTACCGCACCCCAAAGAATGGCCTTCTTTTGCAGATGGGCCGGCAAGTTTCTTGCTGCCATAGCAATGACAATAGCGTTATCGCCTGCCAGAACCAGGTCAATCACAATTATTGCTAATAATGCCGAAAAGAATTCCGGGCTAAAAAGTTCCAATTTTGTCTCCTCACTTAAGCGTGAATGTATTGATATAACTATTACTAGGTAACTCAGTAGGGCTAATTTAGGATGATTTGATATTAAGTAAAAGCAGAGATATATTGATATTAATTTCTAAAAAAGCTGACAGTCACGATGCTCTATAACTATCGCCATCTCTACTATTTCTGGGTAGTCGCCAAGGAAGGCAGTATGTCTAAAGCGGCTGAGCGTCTAGATATGGCCATTCAGACAATTAGTGCTCAAGTCCATGAATTGGAGAAGTCTTTGGGCTATCTGCTATTCAAACCTGCGGGACGCGGCATTGCACTTACTGAGGCAGGATTTACCGCCCTAGAAATTGCTGACCATATGTTTTCTCTAGGAGAAAAACTTCCTGAAATACTAAAAGAAGCTGCCGCCTCGCCCAAAAGTAAGATCACGATCGGCATCTCAGATGGCTTATCAAAGTTGGTTACTCGCAGACTCCTAGATCCCATTTTTCAAAAGAAGGATGTCCAACTAGTCGCTCATGAAGGTGAGTTTGAAGATCTATTGGCTGAGCTGGCATTGCACCGATTAGATATTGTGCTTGCTGATCGCCCCGCTCCAAATAATAAAAACCTCAATGTCTACAGCGAAGAGCTCACTCGATCATCGATAGCTTGGTACATTCCGCCTCAACTGCATTCGGAGGTCAAGCATGATTTTCCAGAATGCTTAAATCACATACCCGTTCTACTGCCCACGTCTCACTCAACAGTTCGGCTATCAATTGACCAATGGTTTATTAAGAATAAAGTGACGCCAAATATTATTGGGGAGTTCGAAGACAGCGCCTTGCTAAAGACTTTTGCAGTGAGTGGCTTAGGCGTTTTTCCAGCAGGACAAATTATTCAAAAAGAACTTGAAGACACCTACCAGATGAAGGTCCTAGGCAGTTGCGCAGGAATCTTCGAGTACTTTTATGCAATCCGTTCCGAGAAAAAAATTCAAAATCCTCTTGTTGAAGCCATTATTAGAGGCTAGAGGATTTTGCATTACTCCCGTTATTGTTAGCTCTTTTTACGGGAGCCTGTTTGCACCTTTGTAGAGGAATTTTGCTCAACATTCTTTTGAAAGTTTGCGAATGAATCTGCCATTGCCGCCCGGATCGATTCAAAGTTTTGCAAAGCATTATTAAATGAAGTTTTGAAAACAGAGGTGTATGGCTCTGCTCCGGCTGGAGCATTTTGCGTAGCTTCATTTACAAAGTGAATTAAATCCTGCTGGGACTCTTTAATCATGTGCTGAGCAATCTGAGTCATTTCTTGATTCCCAGTATGAATTACCTCAAATAATTTGGCCTGATACTGCGCTACCTCTTTAGCGGCCTCTTGCAACACTTCTGCATGTACGTATTCAAAAGCAGCTTGAGGATTTTGATTTTTCATCAATCCAGCCACCTTGGTTTGTATCTGATTGGCTAACTCTTGAGCCGCTTCTTGATTGAGTTGCGCTATTGCCTGAGCACTGCTTAAAGCAACGTCACTTACAGCCTTAGCGGCCTTCATTCCTTTAACTTGACTTGCTGTTGAATTGATATCAAATGGATTTTTGCTCATTCTTACCCTCCTGTTATTCGTTCATTTATTCAATCTACTCTTGAATGCGGTAGATGGAGATAGAGAAATACCATTAGATGAAAAAAGGGCGCCATTAAGACGCCCTGATACAAAATGGTTGATCCGTTGTGACTACTGCACAATAATCGCAGCTCCCTGACGTAATTGAGATATGTAATCAAATTGCTTCTTTTGTATCAAGCTATTGCGAATAGCGGCTTTTGCCTGCTCAAATGTCGGCGGCTTACTAGTCTTTTTATCATCTAACTTAATCAAATACCAACCTTGTGGCATTTGAATCGGCTTAGGCGAAAACTGACCTTTAGATAAGGTAACTAATACGGATGCTATTTGTGGCAAAGTTTGACCAGCCTGTACCCAGCCAACCGCTCCACCCTGCACTTTATTAGGCGCTAGTGAAACGCTTTTAGCCACCTTATCAAATGATTCACCCTTCTGAATTCGGGCTAAAGCAGCTTGCGCATCTGCCTCTGTGGCCACAGCAATATCGCTGACCTTGTATTCAATAACCATCCCTTGCGGCCCCAAGGAAGCAATCTCACGGTTGTACTCCGCCTGCACATCGGCTTCACTGACAGGATTATTGGCAATATAAGTGGCGAGCTCTAAATCGGCTAAATAGTTTTGTCTAATCAGCGCTAACTGACGATTCGCTTTTTCAGAATTCGCAAGGCCATCTTTATCTGCCTGCTGGGACAACAATGAAATTTCAATCAACTTCCCTAAAACCGCTTTACGCAACTCAGGGGAATCTTTTTGTCCCTGTGCCAAAGCAGCCTGAATGCCTTGCTCTACGACATCATTTGAAATCATCATGCCATTTACGGAGGCAGCGGCATTGATCGGTAAATTATTTTGAGAATGAGCAAAGCCTACAAATAGGAGTGATAAGGCGCAACTGGCGCAGATGCGCGTCAAGGAAGGATTCATAACAACTCTTTTCTAAAAAGGAATAGTGACTGGGATAGGTTCAAATGGAGCAGCTGATTGCGCACCCTGAGCTTCAGCCTGCTCTTCGCCATCTGGATTTTTAATATAGCGTGACTCGATACTAGGCGCAGGGTTTGCAGGCACAGCACGAGAGTCAACCGGCCCAAATGGGCCTTCTACTGGTGAGAGAGGTTGCCTATTAAATTCTTGAATTTGGGCGGGCGTATAGGGAGAATAGGTTTGCCCATGAACCGGCATAACGAATAAGCCAATACATAACAAAAATATGGTTGCTCTAGCTGCTTGGATTAGTTTAATCATTTCACCCTTATCGAACCGTCATTATGCAAGCAAACCATCAGAAATGAGCTTAATACTGGCGATTAATAGGAAAAATTGCACCAGAATGTAATACCACTTCACTGAAATTCTTTGCGCCAAATAAAAACCGAGATAGACCCCAAGAGGAACTAATGGCAACAGCAAAATAGAGGTAGCCAACTGATTGAAATTGAGCAAATCCAAATAAGCATAGGGAATAATTTTGCCAAAATTCATGATCGTAAAAAATATTCCAATAGTTGAGGTGTATACCATCGGCGCTACCCTCTCTCGAAGCATATAGATCGTGATTGGCGGCCCTCCAATATGAGCAACAAAGGCAGTGAAACCTGACACACCGCCCATTAATCTTCCCAACCAAGGAAATGGCTTAGCTTCTTGTAAATTCAGACGCGACATCACCACGCTTTGGATGAGAAATAAGAGGCTAAAAATCCCAATAGAGAGAGAAAGTATTTGAGGGGTAATCGCAGAGAAAAAGAAATACCCTAAAAGCATGCCAAGAGCTGCAGGAGCTAGGATTAACTTCAGTATTCGCCAATCAGCATTTTTAATAAATCTTCGTAAGCCAACCAAGTCAATTGCAATGAGCAAAGGTAGCAAAATGGCTAGGGCTTCATGAATACTAGATTGACTCGCCATCAAAGGGAGAGACAAGACTCCCAAGCCAGCACCAAATCCACTTTTAGAGATGCCAACGGTAACAACGCTGATTGTGGCCAGAATAAAAAAACTGGCTGAATGCTCGTTAAATGCTTGTAGCAAATAAGTCATGAGGGGGCTAGCAATCAAGCAATGTAAATGAATGCGTATTTTATGACTAAAACTGACTACCCCGACTCAAATCCCCCGAGGAAGTCTGCAGCTAATTCATGATTCAAAGTCAGGTCGATAATGGCTTTATGGAAACTGGGAATAGGGGTATGCTGAACCATCATGCTACAAATAGGCGCTTACTCTACGGACGACGGTCAATCCTATCTGATTCGTCCCATCCAAGCCCAAGATCGGGAGCGCATTATTTCCTTGTTTGAGAGCCTCTCTCCAGAGAGTCGTTATTTACGCTTTGCGCATGCCATATCCAAACTTCCTGATGACTTTTTAGAAGATATTTTGCATTTAGATTACCAAAGAGAAATGGCTCTAGTTGCCATCATGCCAACACCTGCAGGACATGATGAGATGATCGGCATTGCTCGCTATGTCACACCCCCTCATTCGATGACCTGTGAATTTTCTATTAGCGTCAGTGATCGCTATGCCTCACATGGTATCGGGACACAACTGATGCTTGATCTCATTGCGTATGCAAAAGTAAATCATCTCAAAGAGATGGTAGGCTATGTTCTTGAGACCAACCCTAAAATGCTGAAGCTAGTTAAGGATCTCGGCTTTGAAGTCAGCAAGTTAGATGATGACCCCGATTTTAGAAATGTCACCCTCACTCTATAAGTAAATACATCATGAATAAACCACTACAAATCAACCCTATTAGCTCCACGCTCATCATGATTGATTTTCAAGGAAAGCTGATGCCTGCCATCGAGGATGGCCAGAATGTACTTAGTCAATCAATACGTTTAGCTAAGATCGCCCAAATACTGGATATCCCCATTATTGGCACTGAACAAAGCCCCAACAGTCTCGGCAGAAATCTTGAAAGTATTCGATCTGTTTGCTCGACCACGATTTTCAAAGAACATTTCAATGGATGTGCCGATGGACTAATTGATGCCCTCCCACCTACACGCAAGCAGTTGATTTTGGTGGGTTGTGAAACTCATGTTTGCTTGATGCAAACTGCATTAGGTCTACTAGATCATCAATTCGATGTTGCGATTGTGGTTGATGGAGTGGGATCAAGGCGCGCCCTCGATAAGCAAATAGCTCTTGAGCGCCTTCACTCTGCAGGCGCTCGATTAATTACTTCAGAAATGCTCGCGTTTGAATGGCTAGTCAGCGCCGCTAATCCCCACTTTAAGGAAATTCTGAATCTCGTGAAATAAAACTACTGGGCGAGGATCGCATTATTTGCTATTCTGCAGCATCACTCTAAGGATAATCATGACTAACGACACTCAAACCCAAAACGACGAAGATTTTGACTATGGGTGCGAATGCGCCATGACCCTGCTCAATGAGCCCACCGAGGACTGTCTAAATGACTTAATCGATGAGCTCGATGAAGATGGCATGATTGCTACTGAAGTTGTCTATGGCTTATTAGCCACTATTTTGATGAGTATTACCTCTGAAGATGGCGACGAAGAGCAGCAATAGGCTGCTCACATTACAGAATTTGTTTCGCGAACTGATCCATGGCGCATGCCATGGAAATGTCCAACTCAGTCAGGCCGTTTTCTGAGTGCGTAGTCAAGGTGACGCTCACCTTATTCCAAGAATTAGACCAATCTGGATGGTGATCAATCTCCTCGGCAAATGCTGCGCATAAAGTCATAAACTGAAATGCCTGATTGAAATCAGCAAAGATAAATTGACGCGTCAAACTTTTTGATCCCGAGCCGAGCTGCCAATCAGGGAGGATTCCCTTGAAATCGAAATGAACAGGAATCTTATTTGGCTTAGGCAATTGGGGCATCCACACTTTTTGCAAGCAGTGCTAAATCATGGGCATAGAGCCAGCACCACTCGCCTTCTTTTAGGTTAACAGGCATCTCGTATTGCCCAATTTTACTGCGATGAAGTTTGGCTACATGATTACCTACTGCAGCCATCATTCTCTTTACTTGATGATAGCGCCCTTCAACAATTGTCATTGCCAATACATCTTCTCCGATTTGCTGACAGGCGCTTGCATAACAGGGTTTCGGATCATCATCTAGCACCACTCCGGCTAACAAATGATCCATTTGTTTTTCGGTAATAGGCTGTGCAGTTGTGATCTCGTAGACCTTCCCAATATTTTTCTTAGGCGTAGTCATTCGATGAATAAATTGCCCATCGTCAGAGATCAAAATGAGGCCAGTAGTATCAAAATCCAGTCTGCCAACGCACTGTAAGCCACGCTCTACAAAAGGTTTAGGTAAAAGACTATAAACGCTAGGGTGGTGTGTCGTTTTGTGCGAGCACTCGTAATTGGGTGGCTTATTAAAGGCAATGTAAGCCTTTTCATGAAACTCCCAATCTTGCCCTTCAACATTGAGAACGAGACCCTCAGTAGAAATGCGCACTTCGGGATCTTGAGCCAAAACACCATTGACCTTTACCAAGTCTGCATAAACCAAATCACTGCAATAGCGCCGCGTACCAAAACCTTGGCTAAATAATATTTTTTCGAGTGAGAGCGGTTTAGCCATAACTGTTGATGAGCATACTACAAAGCGAATCTGTTTTGCGACACCTCAATGAAGCGATAATCATACTGAGGTTCACTCAACCATTGTTCAATCTTTTTTTATTTCATATCCATGCTCCCAAACCCTGTCGCCAGAAAACCGCTACATACCCGCGAAATCATTTTTCAAGGCTATGCCCGTGAAGATGGCTTGTGGGATATCGAGGCGCACTTGAGGGATTTTAAATCTCACCCCTTTACCACCGGAGGCACTACCTGGGAGCCTGGCCAGGCATTTCACGATATGTGGGTTCGCATTACGGTGAATACTGAATTAGTCATTCAAGCAATTGAGGTGGCTATGGATAGCCACCCTCACCCAGAATGTCCTGAAGTGATTCCGCCGATGAATGCCCTAGTTGGAGCACGTATTGGTAAAGGCTGGCGCAAAGTCATTAATGAGCAACTAGGGGGAATTAAGGGATGTACCCATTTACGCGAATTACTTGCCAACATTGCCACCGCAGCTTTTCAATCCATTCCTGGTGCGCTCTTCGATCATGATGATGCGAAGCCGCCACTGTATCTAGGTACTTGCAAATCTTGGGACTTTGATGGCCCTGTAGTGATGCGTCATTACCCCAAATTCTATCGATGGAAAGCTTAGACCGTTTTTCAAACTAAGAAAACTCGCCACGATGAATACTAAAGGCACTGAAAGCCTGTTGAACTGGCATCAACTCGACTAAATTGATATTCATATGACTAGGTAAAGTAGCTGACCAATAAATTGCTTCTGCGACATCATCAGCACTGAGGGCTTTTACACCACTGTAGACCTTGCTGGCTTTGTCATCATCTCCTTTAAAGCGCACATTGGAGAATTCCGTTCCTGCGCACATACCTGGCTCAACACAAGTCACTCGTACTGGCGTACCAATTAAATCGGCTCTCAGATTTAAGCTAAATTGATGGACAAATGCCTTACTAGCTCCGTAGACATTTCCACCTGGGTAAGGGTAGTTTGCAGCTACCGATCCAACGTTAATGACATGCCCATGTTGACGCTCAACCATTCCAGGCAAGAATGCACGCGTCATGTGCACGAGACCCTTGATATTGGTGTCTATCATTCGATCCCAGTCAGATAAAAATGATTTGTGTGCTGGCTCTAGACCTAAAGCTAAACCCGCGTTATTTACCAGTACGCTGACCTGCGAGAAATTTGCAGGAAGTGAGGATGCTAGTTGATCCACTCTTTCGTTATCACATACATCTACAGCCAAAGTCATTAATCTCGCAGCTTGATCTGCTGGCAAAGATGCTTTGAGTGCTTCCAATCTCTCAACCCGTCTCCCCAGTGCAATCACCCTGTGTCCGTGAGCTAAAAATCGTCTTGCCGTAGCTTCTCCAAATCCAGCAGTTGCTCCTGTTACTAGTACTGTATGTTCCATAATGACTTCGTTTTCGTTGAATGATTGAGGGCATTAACCCAGTCATTTATATTAATGCCTATATGAGATTGTTGCGAATGAACCGTTTGAGCATTGCCCGATATCTTATCCCGCTGTTGACATCAATGACAATAGGCACTGCTAACGCTGATGAGAGTAAGTATTCTGAGGGGTTCTTCAATCTTCGCTATGACTCCAAGCAATACTCCAGCGAAAGAGTGCTTGAGTTTTGGGCCTACCATGATGCACTTGAGGCACAAACGAATAGCGATATTCTGAGACTGAGGTACTACCAACCCCTGCGCTTTAATCAA
>JBFZCO010000104.1:0-2644 GCA_041307885.1 Burkholderiales bacterium
ATGCCTTGCATGCAATCGTAAAAAAAGAAAATCAGGTCATTGGCACAGCTCGCTTGATCATTGATAACAAGATCGCCAGAATAGGGCGCATGGCCATTCAGAAAGAATACCGCCAGCAAGGTATTGGTCAAGAATTACTCTCTACACTCATACAAAGAGCCAAAGAAAAGGGCGCACAAGAATGTATCTTGCACGCCCAAACACATGCGATTGCCTTCTATGCCAAAGCAGACTTTGAACCAAGCGGCCCCATCTTTGATGAAGCCGGCATCCCTCATGTAGAGATGCGGCTCATACTCTAAAACGGCTAGAGATTAAAAATCAAATGTAGCGGTGGCTCTGAAAATCCTCGGAATACCGGGATAAAGAGTATTTGAACCATAAGTCTGACTTACATCACGCCAGTAGAAAGTGTTGAAAATATTCTCTACGTTAACTCTGTAGGTGGCTTTACTCTTTCCAACTCTATCAATGTATTTAAGACCGGCATCAAATTTATGATATCCAGGTACCTTCATACTGCCATCTAACTTGACACTTTTGCTGGAGATATAGGTCCAACCTCCCAGCACACTTAAGTTTTCCACTTGCGGGACTTTGTAGTCGGCATAAACAACACTTTTCCAATTTGGGACACCGATTGCTTGACCACCACTTTGAGTGCCAGTCTGTTTTGCTTGCAGGTACATCAAACTTGTAATAAGGTCTAAGCGATTATTAACTTTTAAACCTAAATTTCCTTCGACACCTGTATTGATTAACTCTCCATCTTGAACTAGGAGAAATTTGGGAGGAGGTCCATCTCTTGGATCAATAGATACTTCATTGACTCGTTTGGCTTGGAAAACTGCAATTGTTGCGAATAAATTTTGATTTGGATAGTATTTATTACCAATTTCATATTGCTTTGTAGTTTTTGGCGCAAGAATATCATCTCCATTTCTGTAGCTATCAATGATTGGAACCGTGCCTAATTCCAAACCCTCGCTATAGCTTGCATAAATCGTATTTGCTTTATTTATTGCAAATGTCAAACCAGTTTGAGGTAAGACATAGGTCTTATCTCTTTGTTTATATAAATTAGATCCTGAGTTATCACTATTAAGTCGATAAGTTTCTTCGCGCATGCTGATAAATCTAGCGCCTAAGAATAATTTGGTACTTTCTGATAGATTAATTTTGTTATGCCCAAAAATCCCTAATTGCTTGTGGTCAAGTATTTTGTGCGGAGACCCCGGGGCATCCTCTGCGGGACCCGTAACACTTGAAGAATTTAATGAATAGATATTGTCAATCCAAGTGCTAGGAGTTGTAATGGTTCCATCGCTAGCATACGTTGCATTATCTGCATAAACTGACTTACCCTTGAAAATGGAGCGGTTGAAATAGCTTATTCCTGCAATCCATTCATTACGTATGCCATTGATATCAATTTTTCCAGTAAATCCTGTTTGCACCTGATAATTTCGTCTTGTGTCATTCAAACGGTAGTCATAGACATTGAAGTCTCCTGGAAGTGAGCCGTTTACACCGCCAGCACAAAAAACTGCAGAAGATTCAGCTGCGCAACCAAATGGATAGGCACTTCGATCATTTATTTTGGAATTGCTATAGCTCAAATGCGTAAAGCTTCTAAGATCATTGTTGATTTCATGATCTATCTTGAGCGTTGTATTCAAGCTATTGATTGTTGTAGGTTCTGTCCAGCTATAACGGTTTAGCATGATGTCTGCTGGGATTTGCGGAATTACTGAATTACCGAGTAGCGTTACTCCATAAACGGGTTTTTGAGATTTCTTTTGGTGTTCAATATCAAATTGAACAAGTGTTTTGCTTGACACCTTCAAATCTGCTGCAATACTGAAAAACTCTCTTTTGCCTTCAGCACCTTTTACGAATGGTTTGATATTTTCGTGTGCTGCATTGATTCGAATGCCCAAAGATTTTTCTTTGTTTAAAAAAGTACCATAGTCTGCAGCTATATATTGCGTTCCTCTTTCACCGGTTCCAATGGTGGCTGACGATACATCTTTAGGTCTTTTTGTTACAAAGTTAATGATGCCGCCAGGAGAAGATGCGCCAATTTGAAGTGCGCCAACACCTTTTAAAATTTCTACTCGATCTTTATTTTCTAAAGCAAAGTTTTGCTCACCAGATACATTTAAGCCATTGATTCTGTAACTTGTTGCATGATCAAGTTGAAAGCCGCGAATAAATAGATTCTCGTAGTAGCCAATGGTGGCGTAATAATCTCCTGCAGATGCATCGGTTTGAACAGCTTCAGATACTCCCCGTACCTGCCTGTCATCTAACATATCCTTAGTAATCACATTAATTGATGTGGGTACATCTTTTAATTCAACTTCTTCAGTGCCACCAGGCCCGCCAATCATGGCACCCTTAGCAACATACCCTGTGCCTTTTTCTCCCGTCACCACCACCGGTGATAGCTGGGTCTCAGATTGGGCAAAAGATTGAGCATTGATGCAAAAGAGCAGGGCGCATGCGCCTGCAATGTGGTTCAGTTTTGGCGTATAAGCCATCGTCAGTACTCCTTATATAAACGATGGCGAGTTGGGGATGCGATTTGGACGCTTCCCTGCGCTCGCATTATCGAGATCAGGTTCAACGGGTATTTCTCACC
>JBFZCO010000105.1:0-21354 GCA_041307885.1 Burkholderiales bacterium
CCAACATATTTATTTTGCTTACGGCAAGCATCAATTGAGCGCGCAATCATAAATTCGACGGCAGGGTCACGCTCATCAAAATCAATCGCCAACAATTCCATGCCAGAGTCACGGTCCAAACCAAGGGTTAGCTGCGTCATATCGTTTGAGCCAATGGAGAAGCCATCAAAATGCTCTAGGAATTCATCGGCCAAAATTGCATTGGATGGAATCTCGCACATCATAATGAGGCGCAGACCTTTTTCGCCACGCTTCAAACCAAGCTTGGCCATCATGTCAATAACCCGCTCAGCTTGCTTGATGGTTCGCACAAATGGCACCATAATCTCAACGTTATCCAAGCCCATGTCTTCACGAACGCGCTTCATCGCTGCGCACTCTAAGGCAAAGGCTTCGCCAAAATCAGCGGAGACGTAACGAGATGCACCACGGAAACCAAGCATGGGATTTTCTTCATCTGGCTCGTAACGTGATCCACCAATGAGCTTTTTATACTCATTTGACTTAAAGTCTGATAAGCGGACGATGACGGGTTTTGGATAAAAAGCAGCTGCAATCGTTGCCACACCCTCAACCAATTTATCTTCATAGAATTGACGTGGGCTAGCATAACCTCGCGCAACACTTTCTACGGCTCGTTTGAGATCAGCGTCAATATTGGGGTACTCCAATACTGCACGTGGATGTACGCCAATGTAGTTATTAATGATGAACTCGAGACGAGCTAAGCCAACGCCCGCATTGGGGATTTGACAGAAATCAAATGCCAACTGGGGATTACCAATATTCATGGTAATTTTGACGGGAATCTCAGGCAATACGCCACGGGATACTTCCGTCACTTCAGTTTCGATCAAGCCATCATAAATATGACCTTCATCACCTTCAGCACAAGACACCGTTACCATCATGCCGTCTTGTAAATGGTCGGTAGCATCACCGCAACCTACTACAGCAGGAACACCTAGCTCACGGGCAATAATCGCAGCATGGCAGGTACGGCCACCACGGTTAGTAATAATTGCTGAAGCGCGCTTCATCACTGGCTCCCAATTCGGGTCAGTCATGTCGGCAACCAAGACATCGCCTGGTTGCACACGATCCATCTCACTTGGATCACGAATCACGCGTACTGGACCGGCGCCAATCTTTTGACCAATTGCTCGGCCTTTAGCTAAGACCTTAGAACTGCCCTTGAGTTTGTAGCGCATCTCGACTTGGCCTGCAGCTTGACTCTTGACAGTCTCTGGGCGGGCCTGCAAGATGTAGATGCGACCATCTTGACCATCTTTACCCCACTCGATGTCCATAGGACGACCATAGTGCTTTTCAATAATGACGGCATACTTCGCTAACTCAGTGATATCAGCATCTTCTAAAGAAAAACGATTACGCTTCTCTGGAATCACATCAACAGTCATCACCTTTTCAGCAGAGCCTGCTGGTGCAAACTGCATCTGAATTAATTTAGAACCTAATGAGCGACGAATGATCGCTTTCTTGCCCTGTGCCAAAGTAGTTTTAAACACATAAAACTCATCTGGATTAACCGCTCCCTGCACAACGGTTTCACCTAAGCCATAGCTTGAAGTAATAAACACTACGTCCTCAAAGCCAGACTCAGTATCGATCGTGAACATCACGCCTGCAGCGCCTAAATCGGAGCGCACCATACGCTGAATACCAGCAGATAAGGCTACTTCCTCATGGGCAAAGCCCTTGTGCACACGATAAGAAATAGCGCGATCGTTATATAGGGAGGCAAAAACTTCACGAATTTTCTTCAAAACATCGTCAATACCCTCAACATTCAAGAAGGTTTCTTGCTGACCCGCAAAAGAGGCATCTGGTAAATCTTCTGCAGTGGCTGAGGAACGAACCGCAAAAGAGCCTTTACCCGAGTCATCCAATTTTTTGAATGCCGTACGAATTTCTTCGTCTAAGCGTGACTGAAACGGTGCAGTCTCAATCCAATTACGGATCTCTTTACCTGCTTCGGCCAAGGCGCGTACATCGTCAATATTGAGATTTTCCAAGCGCTTCTGAATACGCTCAGTAAGCTTGTTGTGCTCCAAAAAATCACGGAACGCTAAAGCGGTTGTTGCAAAACCAGTCGGAACTCTCACACCGGATGCTGCTAATTGGGAAATCATTTCACCCAATGAAGCATTTTTACCACCGACTGATTCGACGTCAGTCATGCGGAGTTGCTCAAAAGGCAAGACATAGGCATTTGCTACATTGCTGTTTTGTTGCTGTTGGTTGGACATAAAATACTCTCTAAGGATAAGGAAACTGGTCGAGCGGCCGCATAAAATACGGCATACTTCATTAACTGCATATTGTAGTGCTGACCACGACTTTTAGGCCAATCTCATGTCTACCCAATCTCGCATCGTTTTTATTGTTTCTGACGGCACAGGCATCACCGCAGAAAACTTCAGCCAATCGATTTTGGCGCAATTTGAGGCCACTTTTAAACACATTCGAGTCCCTTTTGTAGATAGTCTCGATAAAGCCCATGACGCCGTTTCTAGCATCAACCAAACCGCTGCAAAATCGGGGGTCCAACCCATTGTTTTCACGACTTTAGTCAATCCCGAGCTCAATGCCATTGTCGGCAAAGCCAATGGCCTGATTTTGGATATGTTCCAGACATTCGTGGCCCCACTTGAACAAGCACTAGGGATTAAATCAACCCATGCCATGAATCGCCTGCATCACAATGCGGATACTGAGGCCTATAAAAACCGAATTGAGGCAATTAATTACTCTTTGGCCCACGATGATGGCCAGTCGAACCGCAACTTGGTTGAGGCTGATGTCATTTTGGTGGGTATTTCGCGGGTGGGCAAAACGCCAACCAGCCTCTACTTAGCAATGCAATATGGCCTGAAAGCCGCCAACTATCCTTTGATTCCTGAAGATTTTGAACGTGGCCAGCTACCGAAGGATTTAGTGCCTTATCGCGCTAAGATATTTGGCCTCATGATCGACGCTGAGCGCTTATCTGAAATCCGCAATGAGCGTCGTCCTGGCAGCAACTATGCCAAGCTTGAGAATTGCCGTTACGAAATCAATGAAGCTACCGCGATGATGAAAAAAGAATCCATTCCCTGGGTAGTCACTACTAGCAAATCCATCGAGGAGATTGCTACTACCGTATTGCAATCGATGAAGTCGGATAAAACAATATTAGGCTAGAACAGTGTTTTTTAATGTCGGCTTTCGACCCAAAGCCGACGCCCAAAGAAAAACCACCCGAAGGTGGTCGTGTTATTCAAAGTGAGCAAGTATCTTATTTTAAAAAATAATTACTCGTTGTTAGACCTATCTACTTAGTTGGAAACGCGATATGCACCCGCAATTTAAATCTATGGAATTACAAATCGAATTGTCTTAATGAACTTTATTTATAAAACAAATTAAATGCATCGGCTCCCGCCTTATCTACGTCATAAGATGAGACAGACTTAATCTGAGTAACATTTTTGAGCTTATTCATGTCAATCACGGTCCAGTTCACGGCATTAATACTTCTAATATAAGTAAGATTTCGAGATAAATCATTCATAACTGTCCACTCAGTTACTTCACTAGATTTCTTTGAGCCACGTGGACCATCGCCTACGCCACCCGGGGGGTCAATTGTTAAATCATGTGGACGATCAAAATTATTCATGATGTGGGCTAATAAAGTGATTGCCTCATCAGGATTTTTACCCTTACGAACATAATTAGAGTAGAAAGCAGCCTTAACAAAACGTCCCATAGAAGTCTGAGCAGATGGCAACGAGGATAAAGCAATACCCGAATCAACTGTTTGAAGCTTAAGCTTGCCCAATTGACTTGTATTTCTATCTACATTACTAAAGGTATAGTTATTCAAATTGGCTAGATGCCATGGAAATTCAGGGCCGTTAGTCATTACATTTACGGGATTGTCATAAACATTCTTCTTGCCATTAATAAATTCAACTACCAGTCCATTTCCCCTCTTATCAAATATAGCGTAATGTAGTGGCACAAGCGCTCCACCCATCATAGGAACTGGTGGGAGCCAAAACTGGGTATCGTCACTCAGCATGGCTTTCTTAACCTCTTCAACAGTCTTAAAATTTCCTAAGATCCAACTACCAAAATCGTTGGCCGATAGAATTTTTTTAGGGTCATTACCAACCGGTGGTGCTGTTAAATCATTTAATTCGTTACCAGAAAAGCTCAAACCTTGATCATTTGCACCCTCAACTACTAACGGTTGCTTTGCGCCCGGAACAACCGCTGCAGCCTGACCTAGGATGGCGTACTTGGTATTAAATGTTACGCCCTGTGCACCAGAGGGTGTAACAGACTCAATTTTGCTTCCTGCAGGGAAGTAAGTAAGATTCGTTGGAACTGCAAAGCTAAACTCCAGCGTACGTCCATGGTAGGCGTTGCCATTCACATCAGTCACAATTAGCGAGGTACAAGCTATAGCATTGCTGGCAGATGTCAGAGTTAGTGAGCTAGCCACCAATAGACTAATAAAAGACTTGATATTTTTCACGGTTAAGCTTTCAAGAGAAATAAAACAAAAAGTTTTGGGATAGTTACAGCATATATTGATTAAGCAACACCTGATGAAATACCAATTCATGCAATTGGTGTACCCTTCAAATCGATTCTGTGCTCAGGGCTGATAACAGACCTATACATTGATATCTATTTATCTAAATGCGAATAAGAGTACTACCAATTTTCGTTGATAATTCAGCTTGAAACTACGTACTTAATGGCGCTGTACTAAAGTACATCGCTATACAATTCAAATAAAATCTATACCAGAGAGCGCTTTGAAGAATAGGGGTTTATTTATGGGCGTCTATTTGAGTAGGTAGAAAAGAAAAAAGCCCGTTAGGGCTTAATCTGTGATCATCATTGGCGGAAGAGACGCTACAAAAACTAATGATGGTCACTTAATGGCCGTTTTGTGACATCTGGGTCTACTTACCCTATTGGACGGTTTCCGACCCGAAACAGACTCTCGCAGATATAAAACCCGCCGAAGCGGGTTCACAGGCAAATATCTAAAGATTAAGCCGGGACAGAATCTGCTAGGAAGGTAAAGGGCTCCGCAGGTAGGAATTGACTAGCGGCATTGCCTGCATAGTATTTCCCGCCTGCTAAAGGCAATTTCTTAACGGGAGCACCCTTTGAGAAGTCCATATCTTTGAAGTCAACCCAGAACGTGTTGGGAGTTGTTGCTGAATCAAAGTAATAAACACCATTTGTTTGATCAGAGATAGTGCGCCAAATAGTGGAAGAAATATTCGGTTTATCCGGAGTGGTAATACCCAAAGGAACAGCAACACTTCTCATTGTGCCCATCACTGAAGCAACAGCTTGATAAATGAACTTTTGCTCAGGAACTGCAGTAATGTAATTTTTATCGACTGTTTTAGGGACAATATTATTGAAGTAAGAGGCCCGTACAAAACGATCGGCAGCGCTAATAGTGCCGGGTAAGAATACTTGGCCACCAATTTGCTCCCAATAAGAATTTAGTGCTAACTGCTGCTCATATACAGGCGAATTAGTCATTACCTGATAAGCTTTACTATGATGAATGATTAGTTTGCCATTGATATATTCAAATATAGCCGAGTCACCTGTTGAATCTGAAACAGACATGTGCTGAGAGCATGGACGCCCATTCGGTAATATTGGAGCTAAAAGTCTAAATGGCTCGGCCTCGAGAGCTGCAACAGCCTCGGCGACAGTTGCAAAGTTATCTAACGTGTATTGAATCCATATTGAAATACAAAGAGGAGGTTTACCTTCGGTAGTGCCGTAGTTGGATTCAGCTAGATACAGCATATTTGCAACTAAGCCTTTTTCATTCATTCCATCAGCTGAGCCAATGTTGTAGCCACTAACTATCACGCTGCCATATTTGGAGGTCCATTCAGGTGTACCTACCCCACCTGCACCATTGCGTGCCATACCCGCGGGAAAGAGCCAAAGATCACTTTGCATATCCTGACCCCAATCCATGTTACGGCCTGTTATGACAGTATTGTTTTCGCCAACATAAAGCACTCTAGTACACATAGATTCTCCAAGCATTGATTTATTAAATGCAGCATTTAATTACTAAAACACATCTAATATACACAACTATTATGGCTTTTAAGGAGATAACCTACCGTCCCGTATTAAAGATCGTTATTCAAGCGCAAAGTCCGCTATTGGCCGAAAGCAGACCATCAAGAAAAGACATTGAACTAAGCACGTCTCACCCTTAGGGTCTCAAATAAACACACTGCTGCTGCAGTAGAAACATTGAGAGACTCTACCCGAGGGTCGATCGGAATCGATACGCCCTTCGCTTGTGCCATCAGATCATCAGAAACACCGTGCCCTTCACTCCCCATTACCCAGGCCACTGGATGCATTAATACCTTGGGCATAGTAAAGAGATCAAGTTCACCATCAGCAGTAGCCGCGAGTAAAGGTGCCGTGACTGCACTGAGTACTTGCTGATTAGACCAACCCTCATACAAATCTAGTAAGCAATGAGCGCCCATACCAGCACGTAATACTTTGCTAGACCAGAGATGTGCACAACCTGAAGTTGCAATGACCTGAGTAAAGCCTGCTGCTGCTGCAGTTCTCAAAATAGCTCCGACATTACCTGCATCTTGTATGCGATCTAAAATAATGACATCACCAGAAATCGTAGCGACAGATTTCTGTGGATTCAAAGCAGTTTGGGGAAGATCTAATAAACCAGCGATTTGCGGAGCGTTCACCAAGTCGCTGAGCAAATCCCATAAACCCTTATCTAGTTGATAAACACGAGTATCAGGACAGATCTCAATGTGGTCGTATACGGCCTGAGCAATCTCTGGATTTTGTAAACCCAACTCAGAGGTAATTAAACTCTTGAGCGAAGGGTTACCCACCCAAGTTTGTACCAAATGAATACCTTCCAGTAAGGCCTGGCCACTGGCAAATCTAGCCTTCTGGCCTTTCGGGCCAGTAGCCTGCAAAAGACGGATCTCCTTAAACAAGGCATTGTCTTTGGAGGAAATGAAGTCAATTTTCATAGGGAAATTATCGACTATGTAAAGCGATTACATTACGTACTGGAGAAAAGCTGCGGCGATGCTCAGCACAAGCTCCAAATTCTTGAAGCGCAGCAAAGTGAGCTTCTGTGGGATAACCCATATGCTGAGCAAATCCATACTCAGGATATTGCTCATGCAAAACCATCATCTGACGGTCTCGCGTAACCTTTGCCAAAATAGATGCCGCTGAAATCGCTGGCTCCTTAGTATCACCCTTCACAATAGCCTCTGCCGCTATCGGTAGCTCTGGGCAACGATTACCATCAATCAACGCTTTATCTGGCCATGAGCCTAAGCGCGTTGCGAGATCCTCTATTGCACGGCGCATTGCCAACATGGTTGCTTGCAAGATATTGATTTGGTCTATCTCTGCTGGACTCGCCTCACCGATACCCCACGCTTTTGCCTTTAACTGAATTTGACCAAAGAGAAACTCTCTTCTTGCTGCTGATAACTTCTTAGAATCTTTTAATCCATCAATCGGGTTGCTAGGATCAAGCACTACTGCGCCAGCAACTACAGCACCTGCTAATGGACCTCGCCCCGCTTCATCAACCCCACAGACCCAAATCAAACTCACGAACTAGCTCGCTTTTTGGCAGCGACAAGAGTTTGAGCGACCGCTTGTGCAACTAATAAGCCAGTTGGCCTTCTTAAGGTCTCATGCATTTGCGCAAAGCGTGATTTGAGTTGAGCAATCCTTTGAGGATGATTTAACCAGTCCAATAATGCATTTGCTAATTTTTCTGGAGTGGCATCATCTTGAAGTAACTCAGGGACCACGAACTCTGCGCACAAAATATTGGGCAAGCCTACATAAGGTAGATAACCCTGACGTTTCATCATTTGTGCAGTCAACCAAGGTACCTTATAAGAAATCACCATCGGTTTTTTCCATAAGGCCGCCTGCAATGTAGCGGTTCCACTAGCAATCAAGACAACATCAGCAGCCTCTAAAACTGTATCTGCCTGACCATCTACTAGATCAATTTTCAGAGAAGGATTTTTTTCTAGCGCCTGTTTTTTTAAAACCTCAAGTGGCTCTCGTAAACGAGGAGTAGCTATAGGAATAATGAAATGCAAATCCTGTCCTTTTAAGCGGTCTGCAAGGATAGGCATCGTGTCAAAAAAAACGGGTGCAATCAGCTCAATTTCTGAACGACGGCTACCCGGCAATACTGCAATCAATACTCCGTTCAAGCTATTGCTTGGTATTTGCAGTAATTCTTCAATGTGTTTTTTGGCAGTTTGTGGGTTTGGCTCTAGAGGTATGTCGCTAGCGAGCGGATGTCCAACATAGGTAGCGGCAATACCTGCACGCTCATAAATCTCGAGCTCAAATGGGAAGATGCACAGCATTCTGTCCACGGCCTGCTTAATTTTGGTGATGCGCCCTGCACGCCAAGCCCATATCGATGGGGATACAAAATGAAGGGTTGGAATGCCCGCCTTACGTAAGGCTAATTCCACTCCCAAATTAAAATCTGGCGCATCAATTCCAAGATAGACATCTGGGCGATCCTTGCCCAATAAATTCGCAATCAGCTCTTTGCGAAGTTTCAGAATCGCAGGCAGCTGTCGAATAGCCTCAACATAACCCCGTACGCTAAGTGTTTCCATAGGCCAATCTGAACGTAAGCCTTCAGCCTGCATTCGAGGTCCGCCAATGCCATATACCTGCAGATTGGAGGTCTCTGGAATTTGCTTTAAAGCGCTTAAAGCTGGGGCAGCCAGCAAATCACCCGAAGGCTCTCCAGCCACACAAGCAAGTTTAGACACTAGACCTGTCTCTATCGAATAATGCCGCGTGTAGAAGCGGCAATGAAGTCATGAAATTGCGCTAGTTTCTCAGCAGTGGCTGCATCAGCAGAACTAGAGGTGACCATTTTATGAATCTCTACCTTCGCCTCTTCAAAGCTGAGGCCATCCTTATAAAGAACTTTATATGCCTGACGCAGAGCAGAGATAGTGTCACTAGAAAAACCGCGACGCTTTAATCCTTCGACATTAATACCGTGGGGAGATGCCTTATCTCCGGCAGCAATAACAAATGGCGGAATATCTTGCACTAAGGCAGAGGCCCCGCCAAGCATGGCATGCTGGCCAATGCGTACAAATTGATGAACGCCTGACATACCACCCATAATTGCCCAATCATTTACATGTACGTGACCTGCAATTTGGGCATTACTTGAAAAGATGGTGTGATTACCAATCTGACAATCATGTGCAATGTGCACATAAGCCATAATCCAATTGTCATCACCAAGACGGGTAATGCCTTCATCCTGAGATGTGCCTGTATGAATGGTCGTGAACTCACGAATCGTATTGCGATCACCAATGATTAATTGAGTAGGCTCACCGCGATATTTCATATCCTGTGGTGCACCACCAATTGCTGCAAAATGAGCAAAGTGATTGTCTTTACCAATCGTGGTGCAACCCTCAATTACCGTATGGGAGCCAACTTTTGTACCTGCGCCAATTTTGACATGAGGGCCAATAACAGAATAAGGGCCAATCTCGACATCACTAGCAAGTTCAGCCTTGCTATCCACGATGGCAGAAGCATGAATTCGGGTCATTAAGCGCCTTTCATACGAACTGCACAAGTGATATTTGCTTCAGCAGCAAGCTCACCATCAACAGTAGCCTGAACCTGAAACTTATAAATACCTGCCCTCTCCCGCTCTAACTTCGCAGTCATGATGAGCTGATCACCTGGCAATACCGGCTTCTTGAAGCGAGCGCCATCGATACCAGCAAAGTAGTAGATTGCATTTTCTTCTCTTGCTTCTGAAAAAGTAAGTAATGCCGCAGTTTGAGCCAATGCTTCAATAATTAAAACACCGGGCATCACTGGAAAATCTGGGAAATGTCCCTGAAAGAATGGCTCATTCATGGTCACATTCTTTAACGCAGTAATACTTTGGCGCGGCTCAATCTCTAAGACGCGATCAACCAATAAAAATGGGTAGCGATGCGGCAATAACTTCAAAATTTGATTGATATCAATGGCGATGGGTTTGCTCATGTCTTTGCCTGCTTATTTGAGTTTCTAGAATTTTTAATTGAATAACAACATAATTTGTTTACGGGCTCTAGTCCAATAGCTTACTTAAGCTCAGACTCAGAATTTTTCGACTTATCTAATATACGTAAGCGTTGACGTATTTTATCTAGGCCACGCAATATAGCGGCGTTTTTCTCCCAGGCGCTATGCAGCATTGAGGGGTATACACCTGTGAAATGCTGGCCTGGCTCGGTAATTGAACGAATGATGGATGTATTGCCCGATATTGTCGTTCTATCAGCAATGGTGAGATGACCAGCAAAATTAGCAGCGCCCCCAATGATGCAGAAATTCCCAATCTTGGTACTACCTGAGATTGCGGCGCAACCAGCAATCACACAACAGCTACCAATAGTGACATTGTGCGCAATCTGCACCTGATTATCTATCTTAGTACCAGCACCAATAACGGTATCGCTCATAGCGCCACGGTCAATGGTAGTTGATGACCCTATCTCGACGTCATTGCCAATACTCACGCCGCCAGTTTGAGGAATCTTGACCCACTCTCCACCGGTAGCTGAAAAATCTGGAGCAAAGCCAAAGCCATCTGCACCGATGACTGAACCGCTATGAATAATGCAACGCTCACCAATCTTGATATCTGAGTAAATGGATACATTGGGATAAATCAAGGTATCAGCAGCGATATTAGAATTTCTGGCAATAGAAATATGAGCCAGCAAGACAACCCGCTCACCTAATACCACTCCAGGGCCAATTTGCACAAATGGGCCAATATGGCAAGAGTTCGGAATTATTGCAGTCGAATCAATCGCGGCGCTAGGATGAATACCTGATTCATGAATAGGAGCGCTTTGCCTTGCAAAGTGTTGAGCCATGCGAGCAAAGGTAGCATAAGGATTCTTAGCGACAAAATACACACGCTTGGCAGATTTTGGGCTGATATTTGTCTGCAGAAAATCGAAATCTGCTTGACTAACAATCAAGGCACCAGCATCGCTATCGCTTGCCTGCTGACGATATAGGGGATTAGAAAGAAAAGAGATTTGACTAGCTTGAGCACGCTCGATAGGAGCAAGCCCAAGAAGCACAAGGGAGCCGTCCCCCACCAAGCTTGCTTGAAACTGTTTGGCCAGCTCGATGGCGGTCGACATAAAACTTACTTGAGGCTATTTAAGGCCTTGATGACGTCATTAGTCACATCTATCTTAGGATTAGCATAGGCAGGATCTTGAATAATGACATCAATTTTTCTTTGCTCAGCAATTTGCTTAAGCGCTTGGTTTGCTTTTTCTGCAATCTTGGCACGCTCTTCGAAATTACGCTGGTTTAAATCTTCGGTGTACTCACGCTGTTTACGTTGCAGTTCGCGATCTTGATCAGCTAACTCACGCTGACGACGAACACGCTCTGCCTCAGACATCACAGCAGAATCACGGTCTAATTTCTCGGCAGCAGCCTTAATTTTCTGAGCGCTGTCACGAATTTCGTTCTGACGCTTCATAAATTCATTCTGCAATTTAGTCTCGCTTGCTTTTGCCATATTCGATTCGTTAAATACTTTTTGAACGTCAACAGCCGCGACTCGTGTGCCAGCATCTTGTGCCAACACCGTCGGGATAGCAATAGCAGAAGTAATGGCAACTAAGCCAATTTGAATCCATTTTGAAGACTGATTGAGCTTCATAAAACTTTCCTTAAACAATTAAAACGCGGTACCTACCTGGAACTGCAAACGCTGGATGTTATCCGTCGGTAAGGACTTGATCGGAATACCGTAACTGAATTTTAGCGGACCTAGCGGTGATATCCATGATAAACCCAAGCCATATGAATATCTCAAAACTAGGTTGATATTTTCACCATAAACATTACCGCCATCCACGAATCCAAATACTCTCAAGGTCTTATCAATGCCAGAACCAGGCACCGGAACGGTATATTCCAGATTGGTCACGATCTTAGATTGGCCGCCAGTAGGCTGGTTAAGGCCAGTAATGGTATTTACAAAGGTTGGACCAAGGGATCCAGGTGAGTAACCGCGAACCGAGCCGATACCACCAACATAGTAGTTTTTGGTTATTGGGAAGGGATATTTTCCATAAGCCTCGCCATAGCCAACCTCACCATTAAAGGACAAAATATTGCCTTTTGAGAACGAGTGATACTTTTGATATTGCCCGAATAAACGATAGAACATCATGTTGCCTACCGGAGTTCCGACCTCAGCATTGAGCTGTTGTAAGGAGCCAGTTGACGGAATAAGTGCACTATCGCGACCATCCCGGGACCAGCCAACTGTAATTGGTACGTTGTATGTCGTTAAAGTAGCTGGATAACCCGGAGCTGCAATCCCGTAATCCTGCATGTAAGTTAAATACGGGGTAGGCGTGCTACTACTCGAGGTAATCTGGAATGCCTCAAATCCGGTTCCAAAAAATACTCGGTCAACTTCAGTGTAGGGAACACCAAACTTAATGTTTGAGCCAACTGATTTAATTTGGTAATCAGGGTCACCGGTGTAATACAGCGGCTTAGAAGAGCGGTAGTACAGATCCGTAAACCGGCTAATGCCATCTTCAGTGAAGTATGGATCATAGTTAGATAAGGCTAAGTTTTGATTAATCTTACCAAGCGAGAAATTCAAACCTACTGCGGTACCAGTACCAAATGCATTCTCCTGATTAATACCAGCAGAAAGAATTAATTTTTCCGTAGAGGAGAAACCGGCACCCAGCGTAATAGCGCCAGTTGGCTTTTCTGCCACCCTAACATTGAGATCAACCTGATCGGGGGATCCAGGTACGTCTTGAGTAGAAACATCCGTCTCTGTGAAATAACCTAAGCGACCTAAGCGCTTTTTCGATAAATCCACTTTCTCACTATCAAACCAAGAGCTTTCAAATTGACGCATCTCGCGACGAATCACTATATCTCGAGTCTTAGCGTTACCGGTCACATTGACCTGGCGAACATAAACGCGACGACCAGGGTCAACCACCAAAGTAAGATCAACTTCACTTAAGTCTCGTCTAATATCAGGCTGAGGGTTGATAGTGGCGAAAGCATATCCATAAGAACCAAGAACCTCAGCAACCGCCTTAGTGCTTTCTGTCAGTTTTGCTGATGAGAAAGTATCTCCAGGCTTGAGCTGAATCAATTGAATCAACTCCGCCTCCTTGCCCAGCAAATCTCCTGCTAAGCGCACATCTTTAACAGTGAATTTTTTACCCTCACGAATACTGACAGTGAGATAAATACCCTTCTTGTCTGGCGTAATAGAAACCTGGGTTGATTCAATTACAAACTCTAAGTAACCTCGATTGAGGTAGTAAGAGCGAATATTTTCTAAGTCGGCAGTGAGCTTTTGCTTGGAATATAAGTTGTCTTTGCTATACCAAGATAACCAGCCGCCGGTCTTAAGCTGCATTTCACTCTTCAGAGTGCTTTCGCTAAAGACACTATTACCGATGAAGTTGATCTCCTGGATCTTCGCTACGGGACCTTCATCAATATTGAAATAAATGGCCACTTGATTTCGTTCAAGAGGAGTTACGGTCGCTACAACTTCAGCGGCATACATGCCCTTACCAACATATTGACGTTTTAGCTCTTGTTCAGCTTTATCAATTAAGGCTTTGTCGTAGAAACGCGCCTCAGCAACACCAACTGCTTTTAACGACTTACGCACAACTTCTAAATCAAACTCTTTCATACCCGTAAATTCAATACGAGAAATCGTTGGGCGCTCCTCAACGATCACAATCAAAACGGCTCCTTGAGCCTGAATTTGTACATCTCTGAAAAAGCCAGTGCTGTACAACGTTTTAATCGCTTCAGCACCCTTCTCTTGAGTAAACGTATCACCTACTTGAACGGGCAGATAACTAAATACCGTACCAGGCTCAACGCGCTGCAAACCTTCAATACGGATATCTTTAATAACAAACTGATCTGCTGAGTGCGCATGAAGACTCAGAGTAGCAACGAGAATGACAGCTGCTTGAGCAATAAATCGGGCTATAGAAGGAAAAGAAAAGATCGGAAAATTCAAGATGAAATATAGCGTTGCAAATCGTTAAACAAGGCCAATAAGGAAATAGAAATTAAGAGCAAAAAACCCGCTTTTTGGAGCTTTTCCTGCATAGAAATTGATATTCTCTCACCAGCAACCAACTCCCATGCATCATACAGTAGCTGACCCCCATCTAGCATCGGCAAAGGGATCAAATTTAAAAGCCCAATGCTAATGCTCATGAGGGCTAAAAATGCTACAAATGGCTGCCATCCAACTTGAGCTGACTTGCCGGCCATATCAGCAATGCTGAGAGGCCCTCCAAGCTGCTTAAAGGTGGTTTGACCGGTAAATAAACCGATCATTAGCCTAAAGGAGACTTTAGTAACCAAATAGACTCTTTGAGAGGCAAAAATAAGGGCATCCATAGGTCCCAATTTAAGCTCTATCCACTGTGCAGAAGGAATGGATTGGGGAAGAATACCCAAGGATCGCAGGGGGTCGGATTCCGGGGAAATCGCTGGCAAATCGACGCTCTTAAAAACCTTGATAAAGCGAGCACCAGATGGGTCTGCAATTTCTAAAGCAAATCCCTGCCCAGCAGTAAGCGCATTTAGTAATTGCCAGCGCAAAGCATTCCAACTTGGCACAGGATCAAATGCTTCTGAGGTCAGGATCTGAGAATCATCATTTGAGACGGATTTCCACCCGAGGACTTGATCATCAGCAGCCAATCCTATCTTTGCAGCCAAAGAAGCCTCTGGAGGAGCTTGCAGACGAGCAGGTAATTGAGGAACGCCGCTGATATAAATGACTGAAAATAAAATAATAGCCAACAGGAAATTTGCCAATGGTCCTGCAGCCACAATCAAAGAGCGCTGCCAGAGCGGTTTCACATCAAAAGACGATGCACGATCAGCATGGCTAATCTCTTGCTCACTATCTCTACCGTCAAGCAATTTGACATATCCACCCAAGGGAATAGAGGCGATGACCCACTCTGTTCCATTTTTAGCTCGGTATGTGAAGAGCGGCTTACCGAAGCCCAAAGCAAAGCGCAATACTTTGACTCCGCATAAACGTGCCACTGAAAAATGACCATATTCATGAAAGCTCACCAGCACACCCAAAGTCACTAAAAATGCGGCGATAGTCATTAAAGCTTGCATAAAAATTAAGCCATCAACTTAGTTCACGCACAAACTTACTAGCCAATTGACGGGCTTGCGTATCGACCTGAAGAATGGTTTCAAGAGAATTTGCCTGTATTACTGTCAAAGCATTGAGTGTGCGCTCAACCACTTCAGATATCCTCAAGTAAGGCAAACCTTCATCCAAGAATGCCGCCACCGCAATCTCATTGGCCGCATTGAGCATCGTTGGCGCAGTGCCCCCTACTTTTGCAGCAGAAAAAGCTAAGCTAAGACAAGGAAATTGAGAGAGCTTGGGCTCGAAAAAACTTAAGCCAGCCAATTGAGTGAGATTTAAGGGGGAGACGCCTGCATCAATGCGATCTGGCCAAGCCAAACCGTAAGCAATAGGAGTGCGCATATCTGGTTGCCCCATTTGCGCTAAAACCGAACCATCCCGATAACGCACCATAGAGTGCACTACGCTTTGTGGATGAATTAATACTTTAATTTTCTCAAGGGGCAAACTAAACAGCCAAAAAGCTTCAATCACTTCAAGGCCTTTATTCATCATCGTTGCTGAATCAACTGAAATTTTTCTACCCATTACCCAGTTTGGGTGTGCACATGCTTGCTCAGGCGTAATCTGCGACAAACTCTCCACTGCAAGATCGCGAAAGGGGCCTCCTGATGCAGTAAGCCAAAGCTCTTCTACACCCATATGCTCTGAGGGTGACTTAGTGAAACGATCTGGCAAACATTGAAAAATGGCATTGTGCTCACTATCAATCGGAAGTAACTCCCCGCCGCCCTCTTGCATAGCCTGCATAAATAAATTACCAGACATCACTAGCGCTTCTTTATTTGCCAGCAGCACTCTTTTGCCACTCTTTGCGGCCGCTAAGGTTGGCACCAAACCTGCTGCACCAACAATTGCTGCCATCACCGTATCGCAACCCGATTGCGTCACCGCAGTGACTAATGCATCTGGCCCATAGAGCACTTGAGTTGCAATCTTGCGTGCCCTTAAGATTTCATTTAATTCAGAAGCGCCTTGTGCATCAGCAACAACAGCAATCAAAGGGTTAAATTCAATACACTGCTGGGCAAGCCGGTCGATTTGTTTTGCAGCAGTTAGTGCTACCACCTTAAAGCGATCGGGATGTGCACGAATAACATCTAAGGTGTTGACACCAATAGATCCGGTTGAACCCAAAATAGCAATTTTTTTCAAGGACATTAAATCAACCCCGCCAATAAAGCTGCAATCGGCATTGTTGGCAACAATGCATCAACGCGATCCAAAACGCCGCCATGGCCCGGTAGCAAATGACTACTATCTTTAACGCCAGCTAAGCGCTTCAATTGAGATTCAAATAAATCACCAAAAATACTAAAGGCAGTCAGCATAGTCACCATTAACAACATCGGTATCCACCCAAAACGGACAGCCCATGCCCCAAACAGCGTATCGCCCAATGGTAAAAAAGCGATGCAGATTAATGCGTAGGCATAACAAAGTATCAAACCGCCGAGCGCTCCTTCAACAGACTTTCCTGGGCTAATTTGCGCTGCAAGCTTCCGTTTTCCAAAGGCCTTGCCAACAAAATACGCGCCTATATCAGCTACCCATACCAAAGCCATTGTTGATAACAAAAATACCAAACCAAGCTCACGTAAAAATACCAGAGCAAACCAAGCGGCTGGAAGAATAATTAATCCTAGAATGCCATACCAAGGTTTAAGCTTTTCAAGTGAGAGATTCATACCTTTTGCCAACATGAATGGCGCAATAAAAAACCAAAATAGTACGGCGATCATTAGCAAGGAGAATTGCCATGCGATGGCTTGCATGCCTAATAAAAATAGAATAATGATCAGACAACTAGAAGCATATAACCAGGCGGTCAATTTAGCCTGGGGAGCGATCATACGACCCCACTCCCAAGCTGCGGCAATCAATGCAACTAAAAAAAATAGTCCCAGGTAAAACGCTGGCAATAAAAACAGAATTGGGAGCAGTATCGCCAACAGAATAGTGGCGGTAATGATGCGGCTCTTTAACATGGGGGGTTTTGGATTAGGCTCTTAAACAGCATCGCTCATCGACTGAGCTACCAACTGAGCACTGGTGCGGCCAAAACGACGTTCTCGCTGACTAAACCAATCAAAGGCCTTGTGAAGTTCAGTCTCATCAAAATCAGGCCAAAGCTTGTCTGTGAAATACAGCTCGGTATAAGCAAGTTGCCACAATAAAAAATTGCTGACGCGCTGCTCTCCACCCGTACGAATAAAAAGATCGGGCTCAGGCGCAAAGGCCATCGATAAGTGCGGCTGTAACAATTCCTCTGACACTTCTTCAGGCTTCAGGCCTGGATTAGCAATAAGGCATTGGCGCATAGCCTGCAAAATATCCCAACGACCACCGTAGTTAGCGGCAATTGTCAGAGTAAGACCTGAACAGCCCGCCGTTTTATCCTCAGAAAATTGCACCATGTCTTGAATTGCAGAGTCAAAACGACTCAAGTCACCGATCAGACGCAAGGAGATATCGTTCTCCGCTAAGCGAGAAACTTCACTTTTTAATGACTTCAAAAATAGCTTCATCAAAAAACCCACCTCTTCTGGTGGGCGGCGCCAATTCTCGGAACTAAAAGCAAAAACTGTCAGGTATTCAACACCTAAACGACGACACTCTTGAACAATCTTACGAACGGCATTGAGCCCCTCAGAGTGCCCCGCAACTCTTGGCATAAAACGCTGACTAGCCCAGCGACCGTTACCATCCATGATGATGGCAACATGGCGAGGTATTGCGCTTACCTCTGGTACCACCAAGGTGGAGCTAGTATGTTGTGTCATAAATATAAGTAAAAAGAAAGTAGCTGACGATTAAACCGTCATGATCTCTTTTTCTTTTTCAGAGACGATCTTATCAATTTCCACTACTGAGCGATCCGTCATCTTCTGAATGTCATCTGTAGCACGGCGCTCCTCATCCTCAGAAATTTCTTTATCCTTGGTAAGGCGCTTTAAATGCTCATTTGCATCACGACGTAAATTACGTACCGCAATCTTAGTTTCTTCACCTTCGTTTTTAACTACCTTAGTTAGATCGCGACGGCGCTCTTCCGTGAGTGCTGGCATTGGTACACGAATAACAGTACCTTGCGATGCTGGATTAAGACCCAAATCAGAATCTCGAATGGCTTTCTCAATCACCGCAACCATTGTTTTTTCAAAAGGTTGAACATTAATTGTTCTAGCATCTGCCAAACCCAAGCTCGCTACCTGACTCAATGGCGTTGGGTTGCCGTAATAATCGACCTGGATATGTTCTAAGATTCCTGGGTTGGCTCGACCAGAGCGAATCTTTGCTAAATTTGCTTTTAAAGCCTCTAGGGACTTTTGCATCTTTTGATCAGTGGTAGTTTTAATTTCTGCTGCAGACATCAAGCCTCCTATTAAACGTGTACTAAAGTACCTTCAGATTCACCTTGAACCACACGCATTAAGGCGCCTGGTTTGAGAATTGAAAACACCTTTATTGGTAATTTACGATCACGGCATAATGCGAATGCGGTTGCATCCATCACCTGCAAGTTCTTAATGAGTGCCTCATCAAAAGTAATCGTCTTATATAAGGTAGCACTTGGATCCTTAACTGGATCTGCGCTATAGATTCCATCGACTTTAGTCGCTTTAAGCATAATTTCTACACCCATCTCTGCACCGCGTAGGGCAGCAGCAGTATCCGTAGTGAAAAATGGGTTACCAGTACCAGCAGCAAATATTACTACCTTGCCTTCACTTAAAGCGCGAATCGCGCGAGGACGAATATACGGCTCAACGACTTGATCCATTCTTAAGGCAGACTGCACACGAGCCTCAACCCCTTTTTGGCGCAAGGCATCTTGCAAGGCCAAAGAATTCATCATGGTTGCTAACATTCCCATGTAATCGGCAGTGGCGCGATCCATACCTGCTGCACCACCTGCGACACCGCGGAAAATATTTCCGCCCCCAATCACAATCGCTAGTTCTACTCCACTATTCACTACATCGGCGATTTCTTTAACCATGGAATCGATGGTTATGGGATTAATACCAAAAGCATCATCGCCCATTAAGGCTTCACCAGAGAGTTTTAAGAGAACGCGTTTGTAGGCTGGCATTATTTTTTCCGTAATTTGCCAAGCAATTTTCTCGCTTAGCTTATTGATCTTTAAGTGCTTTTATTATTCCACCCGAATTATAAAGGGCTTGAGGCAGATCAAACAAAAGGGCACAGAAACCATGGTTTCTGTGCCCTTTTGAGGATGACAAGCTCCCGGGGAGCCGGGTTTTGGATAAGTAAACTAAGCGCCTTTAGCAGCTGCCACTTGAGCGGCTACCTCTGCTGCAAAGTCGTCTTGGCGCTTCTCAATACCCTCGCCTACAACAAACATGGTGAAACCCTTGATTGTTGTATTGGCAGCCTTGAGCATTTGCTCAACAGTTTGCTTGTCGTTTTTAACGAAAGTTTGATTCAACAAGGAAACCTCTTTAAGGTACTTCTGAATCGAACCTTCAACCATCTTCTCAACGATTTCAGGTGGCTTACCAGATTCAGCAGCCTTTTGAACAGCAACGCTACGCTCAACAGCAATTGCTTCAGCAGGCACATCAGCCATAGATAGAGCAACTGGCTTCATCGCTGCAATATGCATCGCCACATCTTTAGCTGCAGTCTCATCACCTTCGAACTCTACCATGACACCAATGCGTGTACCGTGGAGATATGAAACCAACTTATTGCTACCAGCAAAACGCTTAAAGCGACGCGGCATGATGTTCTCGCCGATCTTACCAATCAAGGCGCTACGAACTTCATCAACGGTTTGACCATTCATAGGCAATGCCAATAATTCAGCAACATCAGCTGGATTCTTTTCAGAAATCAGGTTTGCACATGCTTGTGTAAATGCCAAGAAATCATCATTCTTAGAAACGAAGTCCGTCTCACAGTTCACTTCAAGCAAAGTACCTGTAGTGCCGTTGATAGCGGATGCAACAATACCTTCAGCAGTAATACGAGAAGCAGCTTTACCAGCTTTGCTACCGAGTTTTACACGCAGAATTTCTTCTGCACGAGCCATGTCACCATCAGCCTCAGTCAACGCTTTTTTGCACTCCATCATCGGAGCATCTGTTTTGGCGCGTAACTCGCCAACCATTGCAGCGGTAATAGCGGCCATTATTCAGCTTTCCCTTCTTCAACAAATTCTTCTTCGCCCTCTTTAGCAGCGATGAGGATTTCTTGAACTGAATTTGCTTTACCTTCAAGGATCGCATCAGCGATACCACGAGCATAGAGAGTCACTGCCTTGCTTGAGTCATCATTACCAGGGATGATGTAATCAACACCTTCTGGTGAGTGGTTGGTATCCACTACAGCGATTACTGGAATACCCAACTTATTAGCCTCAGTAATAGCAATCTTGTGATAGCCAACGTCCACTACGAAAATTGCATCAGGAACACCATTGAGGTCCTGAATACCACCAAGCGCTTTTTGCAATTTGTCGAGATCGCGATCGTTGGTTAAAGCTTCTTTCTTGGATAGCTTGTCCCAATCGCCAGCTTCTTTAGCAACTGCCATATCCTTCAAACGCTTGAGGGAGCCTTTAACAGTTTTGAAATTGGTGAGCGTACCGCCCAACCAGCGGCTGTCGATATAAGGCATACCAGCACGAGCAGCTTCTTCAGCGATGATCTCGCGTGATTGACGCTTGGTGCCAACAAATAAGATCGTGCCGCGATTAGCAGCAACTTGTTTTGCAAATTTCAGGGCGTCCTGAAACATTGGCAAAGTTTTTTCCAAGTTGATGATGTGAATTTTATTGCGATGGCCGAAAATATATGGGGCCATTCTTGGGGACCAGAAGCGTGTTTGATGCCCAAAATGGCAACCGGCTTCCAGCATTTGACGCATAGTTACTGACATAACTTCTCCTAAGGGTTGTGTTCTAAAGTTGAGTCCTAGCTGCGCTAAAAAACGCCACCCTGGAAGGCTCAACT
>JBFZCO010000106.1:0-5940 GCA_041307885.1 Burkholderiales bacterium
GCGCGATTGAGTTCAAAACCTTGCTTTAAAAATTCAATATCCTGAAAGGCAGCAATTGCTGCAGCCTGCGCCAAGCTATTCACATTAAATGGCTGACGAATGCGATTCAGTAAATCCGTTAAAGCTGGTTGAGCAACGCCATATCCAATACGCAAACCCGCTAGGCCATAGGCCTTCGAGAAGCTGCGTGACAAAATCATATTGGGGAAACGCTTCACCCATGTAATCGCGTCATATTGCTGCTCAGGGGTCAGATATTCGTTATAAGCCTCATCTAAGACCACCACGACATGTGATGGTAACGAGGATAAAAATTCTTCAATCTCTTTTGCAGTTAAGTAGCTACCCGTAGGATTATTCGGATTAGCCACAAACACTAACTTGGCTTTATCACCGGCAGCTTTCACTGCTTGCAGCATGGCAGGCAAGTCGTGACCATAAAGATCTGTGGCGGCTACTTCAACCGCCTTAGCACCGACAGCCTGGGTTGCTAATGGATAAACAGCGAAAGCATGTTTAGAGAAGATCACCTCATCACCAGCCTGAGCAACTGCACGTGCAGCCAACTCCAAGATGTCATTGCTGCCATTACCTAAAGTAATCCAATCTGTTGGCACACCCAAACGCGCAGACAATACATTTTTTAACTCAAACCCATTGGAGTCTGGATAACGGCCTAAATCACTAGCAGCCTTGAGCATGGCCGCTTGGGCAGACTTTGGCATTCCCAATGGGTTTTCATTGGAGGCGAGCTTGACGATTTTGCTCTCATCTAAGCCATATTCGCGAGCAACCTCACTAATGGGACGACCGCCTACATAGGGAGCAATCGCTTGTATATGCTTTAAGCCAATATCAGATTTAGATGTCATACTGAGTGAGGGTAAGAGCCAAGATTTTTATAAAAAGCGGCTATCGTCTTTAGCTCTTCAAGGGCGTTTGCCACCTTCACATCTTGAGCATGACCTGCCACATCAATATAAAAATGGTATTCCCAGGTGCCCTTTCGAGCTGGACGAGATTCAAAACGGTTCATTGAAACACCATGTTTTGCCAGTGGCTCAAGCAAACGATGAACTGCACCGGGCTGGTTATCTACAGAGAGCACTAAAGAAGTTTGATCTTTGCCAGTAGGTTGGCACTCATAAGAACCTACTATGACAAAACGAGTTCGGTTGTGGGGGTCATCTTGAATTTGCGCAGCTACTGCCTGCAGACCATAAGCCTCTTGTGCGGGATCACCAGCAATTGCTGCTAGTGTTTGGTCAAGTGAGGCCATACGAGCAGCTTCAGCATTACTACTAACCGCTTGGCGTTTTAATTGTGGAGCATGCAGACTCAACCATTGCTGACATTGCGCTAGGGCCTGGGCATGAGCACATACAGTGCTTACACCATCCAAATTACCACTCTTGGTTAAAAGATGGTGACGAATTGGCAATACGACTTCACCACTAATTCGCATAGGAGAGTCTAAGAGTAAATCCAAGGTTCTGGAGATTGCGCCTTCACTCGAATTTTCAACAGGGACAATACCAAATTGAGCCGCACCCTTCTCCACCGCCTTAAAGACTTCATCAATGCTGTTGCAAGGCAAACCTGCAATAGAGTGACCAAAGTAGGTTTGTGCGGCTTGCTCTGAAAAGGTTCCGATAGGCCCAAGAAAAGCAATCGTCTGACGCGCTTCAAGCGCCCTACAAGCTGACATGACTTCACGCCAAATTGCCGCAATCCCATCGGGTAATAATGGACCATGATTAATCTCCTGTAGGCGCGCCACAACTTGTCGCTCTCGCTCAGGCCTAAACACTGGAGAAGAAAAACCACCTTTAATGTGGCCCACTTCTTGCGCAGCTTGTGCGCGCTGAGTGAGTAGATCTAAAATTTGCGCATCGAGTGCATCAATCTTGTCACGAATAGGCGCTAGGCGCTGTTCTTCTGTACTCTGGTCTTTAGAGCTCATTAGGCACGCCTTTCAAAATCACGCATAAATTCGACTAAGGCTTTGACACCCTCAAGTGGCATCGCATTGTAAATGCTGGCACGCATACCGCCTGCTGCCTTGTGACCACGCAAAGCAACTAAACCAGCAGCGTTCGATTGCTCTAAAAATGGTGCGTTCAAATTCTCATCCTTCAAGAAGAAAGTCACATTCATTCTGGAGCGATATTCTTTGGAAATCCGATTCTCATACAAACTACTTTGATCTAGAAAGTTGTAGAGTAACTCGGATTTTGCTTGATTACGCTTCTCAATTTCTTTGACGCCACCTTGTTTGAGCAACCACTTAAATCCTAGACCAGCCATATAAATTGAAAAAGTTGGTGGCGTATTGAGCATAGAGTCTGTTGCTGCTTGCTTTGACCAATCCCATATCAATGGAGTGATCTTCATGCTGTGGCCCATCAGATCTTTACGAACGATCACAACCGTGACGCCTGATGGTCCAATATTTTTTTGCGCACCACCAAACCAAACGCCACATTTGGTGACATCCATTTCCTTAGAGAGGATATTGCTAGAAATATCGGCAACTAAAAGTTTGCCATTCACATCAGGTACATCTGAAAACTCTACGCCCCCGATGGTTTCATTAGCGCAGTAATGTACATACGCAGCATCATCAGATAGTTGCCAAGAAGTTCTTGGGGGAATCGTATTGAATTTTTGCTCCGCAGAAGATGCAGCCAAATGGGCAACACCATACTTTTCTGCTTCTTTATAAGATTTTTCAGACCAAATGCCAGTTACTAAAAAATCCGCCTTTGGACCATTTGGCGCCAATGGCATGAGGTTCATAGGGATGGCGGCGTTTTGACCGAGGCCACCGCCTTGCAACATGAGGATTTCATATGAATCAGGTATGTTCATCAAGACTCGTAAGTCTTGTAAAACCTCATCATACAAAGCCATAAACTCTTTACCGCGATGACTCACCTCCATCACACTCGCGCCAAGACCTTTCCAATTCAACATCTCTTTGGCTGCCTGCTGCAAAACCTCTTCAGGCAAAGTAGCGGGCCCCGCAGCGAAATTAAAAATGCGGCGGTCAAACGTCATGATGAATTAATTAACCTTGAACAAATGCCAGTTAGGCATCACCAGCATCATTAGAGTCAACTGCTGGATCGGCAGAGTCATCACACTCATCTCCGTCTTCTATCTCGCTTTCATCATCTGAATCGCTTTCAGCAATTCTCTGTAAGCCCGATAAGCGTGTGCCTTCATCAACGTTAATCAAAGTGACGCCTTGAGTTGCGCGACCCATTTCACGAATCTCTGAAACACGGGTGCGTACCAAAATACCCCCAGTCGTAATCAACATGATTTGATCTTCAGGGGACACTAAAGCAGCGGCAACTACTTTACCGTTACGCTCTGTTGTCTGAATCGCAATCATGCCTTTAGTGCCACGACCATGACGAGTATATTCACCAATTGGAGTACGTTTACCAAAACCATTTTCCGTTGCAGTCAACACACTACTTGGCATGGCAAGACCAGTGGCATCAACTACCGCCGCTTGAGCGCCTTCTGCTGCTTCTGCGGGAGCAACCAACATCGCAATGACTTGATGACCTTCACCCAAATTCATGCCACGCACACCGCGTGCAGTGCGACCCATTGGACGAACATCATTCTCATCAAAGCGTACTGCTTTACCCGCATCTGAGAAAAGCATTACATCATGTTGGCCATCAGTAATAGCAGCGCCAACCAAGAAATCATTCTCATTTAAATCTACCGCAATAATTCCAGCTTTGCGTGGGTTAGAGAAATCAGACAAGCGTGTCTTCTTCACCGTACCTAAGCTTGTAGCCATAAAGACGTAATGATCATCTTGATATCCCTTAATCGGGAGAATCACTGTGATCTTCTCACCTTCGATCAGCGGGAACATATTGACGATTGGCTTGCCGCGTGAAGTGCGACTGCCTTGTGGAACTTCCCATACCTTGAGCCAATACATGCGGCCCCGATCAGAGAAACACAAAATGATGTCGTGTGTATTTGCAACGAAGAGTGTTTCAATCCAATCTTCATTCTTCGTAGCAGCTGCTTGTTTACCGCGACCACCACGCTTCTGTGCACGGTATTCACTGAGAGGTTGACTCTTCATGTAACCCGTATTGGAGAGTGTGACCACCATATCTTGTGGAGTGATCAAATCTTCCGTAAACAACTCAGTCGCATTCATTTCAATAAATGAACGGCGCCCACTATCTCCGCCAGCGATACCAAACTCAGATTGAACTTCTTTTAACTCTGATTCAATGACTTGAGTGACTCGCTCAGGCTTAGCAAGCAAATCAAGCAAGTCAGAAATCTCTGCCATTACCTCTTTGTACTCATTGACAATCTTATCTTGCTCAAGACCAGTCAAACGTTGCAAACGCATTTGCAAAATTTCTTGCGCTTGGCTATCGGATAGGCGATACAAACCAGTCGTTTGCATACCGTATTCAGGCAATAAACCTTCAGGGCGATAAGCATTGCGACCACCGGGCGTATCCGTCTCAGCGCGCGCTAACATCTCGCGCACCATAGATGAATCCCATGCCTTACTCATCAGCTCTTGCTTAGCAACCACAGGATTTGCAGCGGCTTTAATAATCGCTATGAACTCATCAATGTTTGCCAGCGCTACAGCCAAGCCTTCTAAAACGTGGCCACGCTCACGTGCTTTGCGTAACTCAAAAATCGTACGACGAGTGACCACTTCGCGACGATGTTGCAAGAAGTATTCAAGCATTTGCTTGAGATTTAACAAGCGTGGTTGGTTGTCTACCAAAGCCACCATATTCATGCCGAAGTTGTCTTGTAGTTGAGTGCTCTTATAGAGGTTATTTAGCACCACTTCAGGCACTTCACCGCGTTTAAGCTCAATCACTACGCGCATGCCTGACTTGTCAGACTCATCACGCAAATCAGAAATACCTTCAATCTTTTTCTCATTAACGAGCTCAGCGATACGCTCAAGCAGGTTCTTCTTGTTAACCTGGTATGGCAATTCATCGACGATGATCGCTTGACGAGCACCCTTATCGATATCCTCGAAATGGGTCTTGGCACGCATGACTACTCGGCCTCGGCCTGTGCGGTAGCCTTCGCGAACACCCTGAACGCCATAAATAATGCCCGCAGTCGGAAAATCTGGTGCTGGAATGATCTCAATAAGTTCATCAATCGTGCATTCTGGGTTGTGCAAGACGTATAAACAGGCTGTAACTACCTCATCCAGGTTATGAGGAGGGATATTGGTTGCCATACCAACGGCAATGCCTGAACTGCCGTTAATCAGCAAATTAGGCACTTTTGCAGGAAGAATCAGGGGTTCCTTCTCGCTACCGTCATAGTTTGGCCCGAAATCAACGGTTTCTTTATCCAAATCGGCCAAAAGCTCATGGGCGATCTTGCGAAGGCGGATCTCGGTATATCGCATAGCAGCCGCGTTATCACCGTCTACAGAGCCAAAGTTACCCTGCCCATCAACCAACATATAGCGCAGAGAGAAGTCCTGGGCCATCCGAACAATCGTGTCATACACCGCAGAATCGCCATGCGGATGGTATTTACCGATCACATCGCCAACTATGCGGGCAGATTTTTTGTAAGCACGGTTCCAATCGTTGTTTAATTCATACATCGCGAATAAGACCCGGCGATGAACCGGTTTGAGGCCGTCACGCACGTCTGGCAGGGCTCTGCCGACAATGACGCTCATTGCGTAGTCCAAATAGGACCGCCGCATTTCGTCTTCGAGGGATATTGGTAGTGTTTCTTTAGCGGCTTGTTCCATTTAGAAATAATATCATTTTGATGACTGATAGCCCCTATGCTAAGATTCTGTCAGTTTGTACGAAATTGAGATGTGTCGCTTTGCGGTTTTTTGCTTCAAAGTAGGGCGAATTACATTTAAGTTTGACTTTAATTAAAAAA
>JBFZCO010000107.1:0-15297 GCA_041307885.1 Burkholderiales bacterium
CCCTTAATTGATGGCCAAGGTAACTTTGGCTCACGTGATGGTGATGGTGCAGCAGCAATGCGCTACACCGAGGCGCGTTTGACTAAGATCGCTAGCTTGTTATTAAGCGAAATTGATGAAGGCACAGTTGACTTTGCACCAAATTACGATGGATCATTTCAAGAGCCTAAGCTTTTACCAGCACGCCTGCCATTTGTTCTTTTAAATGGAGCATCAGGTATCGCGGTCGGTATGGCAACTGAGATTCCTTCACATAATTTGCGTGAGGTGGCCAGCGCTGCTGTAGCTCTAATGAAGTTGCCGAAGATGACAGCCGCAGATCTGTTGGAAATCATGCCTGGACCAGACTATCCTGGTGGCGGACAGATTATTTCTTCGACCGCAGAAATAGCCCAGATTTATGAAACTGGTCGCGGCAGTTTAAAAGTCAGAGCCCGTTGGTCAATTGAGGAATTAGCGCGAGGTCAATGGCAAATCATTGTGAATGAGTTACCACCATCCACCTCATCACAGCGAGTTTTGCAAGAGATTGAAGAGATTACTAACCCTAAGGTCAAGGTTGGCAAAAAAACCTTAACACCTGAGCAAAATAATCTGAAGTCTACGATTTTGAATGTGCTTGATGGTGTGCGCGATGAGTCCAGCAAGGATGCTGCAGTTCGTCTAGTCTTTGAGCCCAAGAGCAAAAATATTGACGTCAATGAATTTGTTAATCTCTTGCTAGCTCATACCTCGCTTGAATCTAATGCGCCAATGAATTTGGTGATGATTGGAACTGACGGGCGTCCTCGTCAAAAAGGCTTAAAAGAGATAATTTCAGAGTGGATCTCCTTTAGGGTTGCTACTGTTACGCGTCGTACTCAGCATCGCTTAAATAAAGTCAAAGATCGAATGCATATTTTAGAGGGGCGTCTGACCGTTCTTCTCAATATTGATAAGGTCATCAAGATTATCCGTAATAGCGATGAGCCAAAAATTGACTTAATTAAAGAATTTAAGCTTAGCGAACGTCAAGCTGAAGATATATTAGATATTCGTTTGCGTCAGTTGGCTCGTTTGGAAGGTATCAAAATTGAGCAAGAATTAAAAGAACTCAAGTCTGAACGTGAAGATTTAGAAGGTCTCTTACAAAGTGATGCTGTATTACGCAAGCGCATCATCAAAGAAATCGAGGCGGATATTAAAGAGTTCGGCGATGATCGTCGCACCTTAATACAGGAAGATAAACGTGCAATTGCCGAAACAAAAGTGCTCGACGAGCCTGTTACTGTGATCGTGTCCCAAAAAGGTTGGGTGCGTGTTCGCCAAGGGCATGAACATGATGCGACGCAATTTAGCTTTAAAGCTGGTGATGCCTTGTATGCAACCTTCGAAGTACGCACTGTCGATGTGATGCAGGGCTTTGGTAGTGATGGTCGAGTCTATACCGTTCCTGTAAGTGAATTGCCTGGTGCACGAGGTGATGGCTCACCATTAACGAGTTTTGTTAACTTGGCTGCAGGATCACAGATGGTGGCGTACTACGCAGGTCAGGCAGACGATTTGGTATTGATCTCTACCAGGGCTGGTAATGGCTTCTTGGCTAATGTAGCCGATATGACTACTCGCAATAAAGCGGGTAAATCCTTTGTTGGCATCGATAGTAAATTTCCAGGTGGTGATGCGCCATTAGGCGCGGCTAAGGTAGTGGCTGGCATGAAGCAGGTCGCCTGCCTTTCTGAGAGCTCTAAATTGTTAGTATTCCCACTAGATGAGCTTAAGCGTTTGCCAACTGGTGGCAAAGGAGTAATTCTCATGGGCTTAGATGGCAAAGAAAAGTTAGCTTCTGCGATCGCTGTAGGGCCAGACGGCGCTACGTACTCTGGTGCTGGGCGTGCTGGCAAGCCTACGGAGTTAAACCTTGATGCAAAGACGCTTAAATCCTTTGCCGGAAATCGTGCTCGTAAAGGTCATTTCGTTGAGCCTCGCCTTAAAGATGGCAAGCTTCTGGCGAATTAACCCAATGTTAATTACCTTATAGCCTGGTGAGTTTATTCACTAGGCTATAAGGGATTTAAATTTCCGCAATCAGTTCAATTTCAACGCAAGACCCCAGCGGAATTTGGGCTACCCCGAATGCGCTTCTTGCATGTTTGCCGGATTCACCAAAGACCTCAAAGAGTAGTTCTGAGCACCCGTTAATAACTAAGTGCTGTTCAGTAAATTCAGCGGTGGAATTGACTAATCCCATTACCTTGACAATACGCTTGACTCTATCTAGCGAGCCAAGATGATTTTGTAGGGTAGAAAGTAAATCAATTGCAATGGATCTTGCTGCGGCTTTCCCCGCTTCAGTACTCATGTCTAAGCCTAGCTTACCAACCCAAGGTTTGCCATCTTGTTTAGCAATGTGGCCAGATAAAAAAACGGTATTTCCAGAAGTTGCTGCCATGACATAGGCTGCAGCAGGGGGTCCAGGTGGGGGTAAATCGATACCAAGAGTTTTAAGACGATCACTAATGAGATTTGTCATGGTTGAGGAATTTTAAGTTTGAGGGTGGATAAAAGCAGATTGAATATAGAAATCTTATTTAGACAGTTGGCGCATTGCGTCTTCAAGCCCGTTCATTGTGACAGGATACATGCGATCTTTCATTAGACCTTGCATGATGTCAATAGATTGGCGATATGGCCAAACCGACTCTGGTTCAGGATTGAGCCAGGCGTAATGAGAAAAGTGATCGGTCAAGCGGTTGATCCAAGTGGCGCCCGCTTCTCTATTGTTGTACTCGACCGAACCGTTAGGGCTCAATATTTCATAGGGGGACATCGTCGCATCACCAACAAAGATCAGTTTGTAATCTGCCCCATATTTATTGATCACTTCTTGGGTACTAGTTACCTGATCACGTCTACGCCGATTGCTTTGCCATAGATGTTCATATACGCAGTTATGAAAGTAGAAGTACTCAAGATGCTTAAATTCTGTTTTGACCGCGGTAAATAGTTCAGATATTTGCTGCACATGGTCATCCATTGATCCACCGACATCCATTAAAAGAAGAACCTTAACTTGATTATGTCTTTCAGGACGCATTTGGATATCGAGCATGCCGGCATTAGCAGCAGTCGATTGAATAGTTTTATCTAGATCTAACTCAAGGGTTGAGCTTAATCTAGCAAAGCGTCTTAAGCGACGAAGTGCCATTTTGATATTGCGAGTACCCAGACTCAAGTCACTATCGTAGTCTTTAAACTCGCGGGCTTCCCAAACCTTGATTGCAGTACGATTTCCAGCACTTTCACCGCCTATGCGAATTCCTTCGGGGTGATAACCACTATGGCCAAATGGGGAGGAGCCACCAGCGCCAATCCATTTTTTACCACCACCATGCCACTCTTTTTGCTCCCTCATGAGCTCCTGCAGTCGCTTCTGTAGCGCGTCAAGACCGCCTAATTTTTGTAGTGCAGCTTTTTCTTCAGCACTTAATACCCTTTGCAATTTTTTTTCCAGCCAGTCAGCCGGTAAATCAGGCGCGAGGGCAATGATATTTTCAACCCCCTTAAAGTAGGCGCCAAAAACTTGGTCAAAGCGATCAAAATATTGCTCGTCTTTAACTAGCGTCATGCGGGAAAGTTGGTAAAACTCATCAATAGAGGGCTCTGTAACACCCACTTTTAGGGCATCGAGCAGGCTTAAGAATTCTCGAACTGAAACTGGTACCTTAGCTTCTTTTAAGTTCAAGAAAAATTGAATCAGCATGAAGTGCCTGCTAGCCTCTTAATTAACGGTGATTCCGGTTCATCATCACTAAGCGCTCAAATAAATGAACATCTTGCTCGTTTTTCAGTAGTGCACCATGTAAAGGGGGCACCACTATTTTTTCGTCCTGACTATGCAGTGCATGCGCTGGAATATCTTCAGCTAATAGGAGTTTTAACCAATCGATTAATTCAGAAGTAGAAGGCTTTTTCTTGATCCCGGGGAGAGACCGGATTTGATAGAAAGACTGTAAAGCAGCTGCTAATAAATCCTGCTTAATATTGGGATGATGGACATCCACAATACTTTGCATTGTTTTTTCATCAGGAAACGCAATGTAATGGAAGAAACAACGACGTAAAAAAGCATCCGGTAATTCTTTTTCATTATTGGAGGTAATGATGACCAGGGGGCGATGCTTGGCCTTAATGAGTTCACGTGTTTCATAGACATAAAATTCCATACGATCGATTTCTCGCAGGAGATCATTTGGAAATTCAATATCCGCCTTATCAATTTCATCGATTAATAGAACAACAGGCTCATCAGCCTCAAATGCCTGCCAAAGCACTCCTTTGATAATGTAGTTGCGGATATCTTTGACCCTCTCATCGCCTAATTGCGAGTCACGCAAGCGACTGACGGCATCATATTCATATAAGCCTTGTTGAGCCTTGGTGGTCGATTTAATATGCCATTGCATCAGAGGCATATCAAGAGCTGCAGCAACTTCCTCAGCTAACATCGTCTTGCCAGTTCCGGGTTCACCCTTAATTAAAAGAGGGCGTCCTAGCCCCATTGCAGCATTGACTGCTAGCTTGAGATCATGGGTTGCTACATAGGATTTGGAGCCATCAAAGCGGGTTTGGTTCTTGTTCATAGGATTGAGTGCTTTATATGTAAATTTCACTCAAGTATAGGTAAATAGACCACAATTTTCAGTGTTTTCAGTTATTTTTAGGCGCTGAATGGGGTGTTGAATTCACTCTCCGCTATACTCTTCACCAAATTGCTTCAAATCAAACTTGCTAATAACGATTTCTATGAAAAAACACCTCATTTTTACCCAATTAGCCGTTTGCGCCAGTTTGGCTGTTACAGGCTTATCTGCGCAAGCTCAGGATGTCAAAGGATCTGCGCAAGCAGGGTTAGGAAAAGTATGGCTTTGCATTGGTTGTCACGCCATTCCCGACTATCGTGCTGATTATCCTTTGGTCTATAAAGTGCCGATGATAGGCGGTCAAAATGCAGCTTATATCGCTAGCTCTTTAGCTGCCTATAAAAAAGGCGAGAGAAAGCACCCTACGATGCGTTCTATTGCCGCCAGCTTGTCTGATCAAGATATGGCTGATCTTGGCGAATACTATGCTGCGCAAACTGCCAGCTCACCGAATAACCCATTGAAGTGATATTTAGAGGCATGCTTATGAAATTCGCACTCATTACCGCCATGTTGTTATCAAGCATTGGCATTGCACAAGCTGCTAATGTCGAAAAAGGGAAGGCTTTGGTAGAGAAGGCTAACTGTGGCTCATGCCATGGCGCCAATTTAAATACCCCGATTCTGCCAGCTTATCCAAAATTAGCTGGTCAGTACGCCGATTATTTGTACTATGCATTGCGCGCTTATCAGGTTGGCAATAGCAATCCTCAGTTTGGCCGTAACAATGCGGTAATGACATCTCAGGTGCAAAATTTTACTGACGCAGACTTGAAAGATATGGCTGCTTATATTTCCAAGATGCCAGGAAACTTCGTAATTAAGAAGTAGTCTTCATTTTGAAATTTAAATCTAATGACTTAGGTTAGTCGCCTAAGCCATTGTTTTTATTAATTTATTTTGTAGCCTCTAATCCGTGAGCCAAATGTTTTCTCATAGCTTGTTCGGCAGCTACCCCATCTCTTTTTAAGATTGCTTGAAGTATCTCTCGATGCTCTGTCAGGGAGCTTAATAGGCGTCCACTCCGACTCAATGAATCTTTGCGTTGGAGCTTTAGCACCTTGCGTAAGTCGTTAATTACCCCATTCATCCATTTGTTGCCCGCAATGTTCTGAACCATTTCATGAAATTTGACGTTGATTTCAAAGAATTGCTCTATATCTCTATCGGCAGCCGCCTTTTCTAAGCGATGGTGAAGGTTATCAAGCTCAGTTAATTGCTCTTCATTCGCATGAATTGCTGTTTCTTTGGCTGCTTGACCTTCTAATAAGGATAGGACAGTAAAGATTTGTTCTAAGTCACGCCTGTCTACCTCCGTGACATAGGCGCCCCTATTCATTTTGGTCGTTACCAATCCTTCAGATGCTAAAACCTTAATGGCTTCTCGCATTGGCGTACGGCTAATACCAAATTCCAAAGCCAGTTTTTGCTCATCTAGCCAGCTGCCTGGAGCTAACTCATGGGCAAAGATTTGACTTCGAAGTCTATCTGCTACATCCTCAGACAGAGGCCTATTAATTAGTTTTGTATTCATAATTATGTATACAGTATCTAGACAAATTAAAAAAAGTCAAGCAAAATGACCTTATTAATTTAGCAACAATGTAATAAAGCCAACCAGGAGTGCTTTATGGGTAGCAATGAAAAGAAGTCAGCATCTAATTCAAAGGTTTCTTGGCCAAATGTGCCCGAGAGTAATTTAGAGGCTTGGAAAAAATCTGCGCAAAAGTCTGCTCCCAATGGCGATGTTGACCAGTTGGGTTGGCAAACACCCGATGGGATTCACATTAAAGCCTTGTATACCTCTGAAGATGTTGATGGGCTTCAATTCACAAATTCCCTGCCGGGATTCGAGCCTTTCGTCCGAGGTCCTCAAGCAACAATGTATTCCGTACGTCCATGGACGATACGTCAATACGCTGGTTTTTCTACTGCAGAAGAATCGAATGCCTTTTATCGTAAAGCGCTTGATGCAGGTGGTCAGGGTGTATCAGTGGCTTTTGATTTAGCAACGCATCGAGGGTACGACTCAGACCATCCCCGTGTTACGGGTGATGTTGGTAAAGCCGGCGTAGCAATTGATTCCGTTGAAGATATGAAAATCCTCTTCGATGGTATTCCTTTAGACAAAGTATCAGTCTCAATGACGATGAATGGTGCTGTGTTGCCAGTACTAGCGGGATATATTGTTGCTGGTGAGGAGCAGGGTGTTAAGCAGGAGCTCTTGTCTGGAACGATCCAGAATGACATTCTAAAAGAGTTCATGGTGCGTAATACCTATATCTACCCACCAGAACCATCGATGCGCATTATTGGTGACATCATTGAGTACACCGCTAAACATATGCCTAAATTCAACTCGATTTCAATTTCGGGTTATCACATGCAAGAAGCTGGAGCCAATCAAGTTCTTGAGTTGGCATTTACATTAGCCGATGGTAAGGAGTATGTGAAGACAGCGCTAGACAAGGGTTTAGATGTCGATGGCTTTGCTGGCCGCTTATCTTTTTTCTTCGCGATTGGTATGAACTTTTACCTAGAAGTTGCCAAATTACGTGCTGCACGCCTATTGTGGTGGCGCATTATGAAGTCTTTCGATCCCAAGAATCCAAAGTCTCTGATGTTACGCACACACTGCCAAACATCAGGCTGGTCTTTAACTGAACAAGATCCTTATAACAATGTTGTACGCACAACTGTTGAGGCAATGGCAGCTGTATTTGGTGGTACCCAATCATTGCATACGAATTCTTTTGATGAAGCGATTGCACTGCCCTCAGAATTTTCTAGCCGCATTGCCCGCAATACTCAATTAATTCTTCAGGAAGAAACTCATATCACTAGCGTGATTGATCCCTGGGCTGGCTCATACATGATGGAGAATTTAACTCAAGAGATGGCGGATAAGGCTTGGGAGATCATCCAAGAGGTTGATGCCATGGGTGGCATGACCAAGGCTGTCGAAAGTGGCTGGGCTAAGCTCAAGATTGAGGCTGCAGCCGCAGAGAAGCAAGCCAAAATTGACTCTGGATCTGATGTCATCGTTGGCGTCAATAAATACAAGCTTGGCAAAGAAGATTTAGTCGATGTCTTGATGATTGACAACGACAAGGTTCGAGAAAGTCAGGTCGCGCGATTGAATGAAATCAAGAAAAAGCGTGATACTAAAAAAGTTGAAGCTGCGCTTGAAGCATTAACAAAAGCTGCTGAAGATAATACTGGTAATTTATTGGAGCTAGCGGTACAAGCGATGCGCTTACGCGCTACAGTTGGCGAAATATCTGATGCATTAGAGAAAATTTACGGGCGCCACCGCGCCGATACTCAAAAGGTGACTGGTGTGTATGCAGCTGCTTATGACTCAGCAGAAGGCTGGGAAAAATTAAAAGTCGAGATCGCCGATTTTGCCAAAGACTTTGGTCGCCGTCCGCGCGTGATGATTGCCAAATTAGGGCAAGATGGTCATGATCGCGGTGCAAAAGTCGTTGCTACTGCGTATGCTGACTTGGGCTTTGATGTAGATATCGGACCCTTATTTCAAACCCCTGAAGAGTGCGCTCGCCAAGCGATTGAGAATGACGTTCATGCGCTCGGTGTATCAACTCTAGCAGCCGGTCATAAAACTCTCGTGCCTGCCATTATTGCTGAGCTGAAGAAACAGGGCTCTGATGACATTATTGTATTTGTCGGTGGAGTGATTCCACGTCAGGATTATGAGTTTCTCTATGAGGCTGGTGTGAAGGGTATTTATGGCCCAGGTACGCCAATTCCAGCTTCCGCAAAAGATGTGCTTGAGCAGATTCGTAAATCTGCTAAACCAACCTAATTCGGATCCAAAGCATGCTTGAAGCTGCTGACCAAATGCTGGTGAATGATCTCACCGGCGTGCCATCGCCTAAGCAGCGACGTGCATTAGCAAAGATTATTACTTTGCTAGAGTCAACACGCATGGATCATCGCAAGCGTGCTGACGATGTTCTCAATACTTTGTTGCCAAAAACTGGAAAATCATTTCGCCTGGGTATCTCTGGTGTACCTGGTGTTGGTAAATCTACTTTGATTGAGGCGCTAGGGCTCTATCTAATAGAAAAAGGACATCGCGTAGCAGTATTAGCAATCGATCCTTCATCCAGTCTATCTGGTGGCTCAATACTAGGCGATAAGACTCGTATGGAGAAGTTGTCAGTCTTAGATAATGCATTTATTCGCCCCAGCCCTTCGTCGCTCACATTAGGTGGTGTAGCTGAAAAGACACGTGAGGCAATGTTAGTAGCTGAGGCTGCAGGTTTCGATGTGGTGATTGTAGAGACCGTGGGTGTTGGGCAAAGTGAGATTGCTGTAGCTGGCATGACAGATATGTTTTTATTGCTACAGCTTCCAAATGCTGGAGATGATCTTCAGGCTATTAAAAAAGGTGTGATGGAAATTGCCGATCTGATTGCCATCAATAAAGTTGATATAGATCCTGATGCAGCGATGCGTGCCCAACTATTCATTACTAGCTCGCTACGTTTGCTAGGATTTCAGGGTAATCCAGATCATGCATCACATGATCAAGAATTTTGGCATCCTACAGTAATGACAATGAGTGCATTGCAGGGTAATGGCGTGCCACAGTTATGGGAAAAAATTCTACATTTTCAAAAGCTTCAAAATGCCAATGGAAAGCTGCAATTACGCCGTAAACAACAAGCAGGAGCTTGGATGTGGGACAGGATTGATGCAGGCCTTAAAAATGCTTTTCGTAACAACTCAGCTGTACAGACATTGTTACCTAGCTTGAGTGCTGAGGTAAATCAAGGAACCATGGCCGCTTCAGTTGCCGCACGACGTTTGCTCGAGGCAATGGGGCATGAATTTTTCTAAGGGAGTAGGTATGAAGGAAATCATTCAACAGCTTGAAGCTAAGCGCGAACTTGCCAGATTAGGTGGTGGACAAAAGCGTATTGCCGCCCAGCATTCAAAAGGCAAACTTACTGCACGTGAGCGCATTGAGCTTCTATTGGATGCAGGGACCTTTGAAGAGTGGGATATGTTTGTAGAGCATCGTTGTTATGACTTTGGTATGGCTGATCAAACCGTGCCAGGCGATGGAGTCGTTACTGGTTACGGCATGATTAATGGTCGGCTGGTTTTTGTTTTTTCTCAAGACTTTACAGTCCTTGGTGGCTCTCTATCAGAAGCTCATGCAGAAAAGATCTGCAAGATCATGGACCAAGCGCTCAAGGTGGGCGCTCCTGTGATTGGCTTAAATGATTCGGGAGGTGCGCGTATTCAAGAAGGTGTGGCTTCTTTGGGCGGTTATGCTGAGATCTTCCAGCGCAATGTCACTGCATCTGGCGTAATTCCACAAATTTCTCTCATCATGGGCCCATCAGCAGGTGGCGCAGTGTACTCACCAGCATTGACTGATTTTATCTTCATGGTTAAAGATAGTTCATACATGTTTGTGACCGGCCCTGAAGTTGTTAAGACGGTGACGCATGAAGATGTTACTGCAGAAGAGTTAGGTGGTGCGATAACGCATTCCACTATTTCAGGTGTTTGTGATTTAGCTTTTGATAACGATGTTGATGCCATCATGATGTTGCGTCGTTTCTTTAACTATCTTCCTTTATCAAACCGTGAAAAGCCACCCATGATTAATGGGGCAATGCGTACTGAGGAACCCGATTTTTCATTAGATACCTTAGTTCCTAGCAATCCAAATCAACCCTATGACATGAAAGAGTTGATCGAGAAGATTGTGGATGATGGTGAATTCTTTGAACTGCAACCCGACTATGCCAAAAACATCCTGATCGGATTTGCTCGAATGGAAGGTCGTTCAATTGGTATTGTTGCTAACCAACCATTGGTATTGGCTGGTTGTTTGGATATTAAAGCATCAATTAAGGCGGCTCGATTTGTACGTTTTTGTGATGCATTTAATATTCCGGTGGTCACTTTGGTTGATGTTCCTGGATTTATGCCTGGAACCTCGCAAGAGTACGGCGGCATTATTAAGCATGGCGCTAAATTACTTTATGCCTATGCTGATTGCACAGTTCCCAAGGTCACTTTGATTACTCGCAAAGCTTATGGCGGCGCTTATGATGTGATGGCATCCAAGCATTTACGTGGCGACGTGAATTTTGCCTGGCCTTCAGCTGAAATCGCCGTTATGGGCCCTAAGGGCGCTGTGGAAATTATCTTCCGCGAAGAAAAATCGGACCCGGCAAAAATTGCCGCCCGTGAAGCTGAATACAAGGCAAAGTTTGCAAATCCATTCGTAGCTGGTCGTCGTGGCTATATCGATGATGTCATTCTTCCACATGAAACTCGCAAACGTATTTCACGTTCTTTGGCTATGTTGAAAGATAAAGAACTCACTAATCCTGCGCGTAAACACGGCAATATTCCTCTTTAAGGTGCCGATAAATCATGACTACGAAAATGTTTAAGAAAATATTAATTGCTAATCGCGGTGAAATTGCTTGCCGTGTAATGAAGACTGCGAAGAAGATGGGCATCAAGACAGTTGCCGTCTACTCCGAAGCAGATAGAGAGGCACGTCATGTGCAAATGGCAGATGAGGCCATTTGCATTGGACCGGCACCCTCGCGCGAATCCTATTTGGTGATGGATCGTATTATTCAGGCATGCAAGGATACTGGTGCGCAAGCAGTTCATCCTGGCTATGGATTTCTGTCCGAGAATGAGCAATTTGCCCGGCGTTGTGAGGAAGAGGGCATTATTTTTATCGGCCCTAAATATCAATCTATTGCGGCGATGGGTGATAAGATCGCTTCAAAAAAATTGGCCATTGAAGCTAAAGTCAACACGATTCCAGGCTTTAATGAGGCAATTGATAAGCCAGAGGATGCAGTCAAGATTGCTCAGAGTATTGGATATCCAGTCATGATTAAGGCTTCTGCGGGTGGTGGTGGTAAAGGCTTGCGCGTTGCTTTCAATGACAAAGAGGCATTTGAGGGTTTTACCGCATGTCGTACCGAGGCACTCAATAGTTTTGGTGATGATCGTGTATTTATTGAGAAGTTTGTTGAAGGACCTCGCCATATTGAGATTCAAGTCCTGGGCGATTCTCACGGCAACATAGTTTATCTTGGTGAGCGAGATTGCTCTATTCAGCGACGCCATCAAAAAGTCATTGAAGAAGCCCCATCTCCGTTTATTGATCCAGCGACCCGCAAGGCGATGGGCGAACAAGCCGTTGCCTTGGCTAAAGCAGTCAACTACCAATCTGCAGGTACGGTAGAGTTTGTCGTTGGTAAAGATAAATCTTTTTATTTTCTTGAGATGAACACGCGTTTGCAAGTCGAGCATCCTGTTACCGAAGGGATCACAGGTCTTGATTTAGTTGAGCAAATGATTCGTGTGGCAGCCGGTGAAAAATTGGCATTTAAGCAAGAATATGTAAAGCTAAATGGCTGGTCAATGGAATGCCGTATTAATGCTGATGATCCGTTTAGAAACTTTTTACCTTCAACGGGTCGCCTCGTAAAATATCGTCCACCCGAAGCAGTTGATGGAGTTCGTGTTGATACTGGTGTTTATGAGGGTGGTGAGATACCAATGTATTATGATTCTATGATCGCCAAGCTGATTGTGCATGGCAAGGATCGCACTGAGGCTATTGAAAAGATGCGCTCTGCATTAAATGATTTTGTAATTCGTGGGATTCATTCAAACATCCCATTTCAAGCCGCTTTACTCCAGCATCCGCGTTTTGTTTCTGGTGACTTCACAACCGGTTTTATTGCCGAAGAATATCCAGATGGATTTAAGAAGGACTCTGTTCAACCATCAGACCCCAAGAGACTCGCTGCTTTAGCTGCATTTATGCGCTATCGCTATCTTGAACACATTCAAATGATTGATGGTCAGTTAGCTGGTCATGAGATGACAATCGCGAAAAATTTTGTCGTGGTGACCGGTGTTCGCGTTGGCTCAAATGAAAGTTTTCAAGAGATTCCTATTCGTATAGAGCTAAAGGATAGTATCTACTCGGTGTATATCGAGGAGTCAAATGATATTAGCCGTTATGACATTGTGAGCAATTGGCGGCCGGGTGAAATTTGCCTGCGCGCAACGATTAACGGTAAAAGTAAGATCACAGCTCAAGTTGAGCGAAAAGGCGTTAAGTATGAGCTTATTTTAGATGGTGCTCATTATGAATGCATGGTTCTGAGCCCATTAGGTGCAGAGTTGCAGCGCCGTATGCCAGTAAAAGTTCCTCCAGATACTTCTAAATTGGTAATGTCGCCAATGCCAGGTCTATTAACTAATATTTCTGTCAAGGTTGGTGAGGCTGTATCAGCCGGTCAAAAATTAGCAGCAATCGAGGCCATGAAAATGGAGAATACTTTAGTTGCTGCACAAGATGGTGTAGTTGCTGAAATTTGCGCCAACGTGGGTGAGAGTTTGGCAGTTGATCAACTTATTATCCGTTTTGAATAAGGCTCGTCATGAATAAGCCATTTAAGATTTTAGGTGTACAGCAAATCGCTATTGGTGGTGAGAATAAAGATCGGTTGCGCAATCTTTGGGTTGACTTATTGGGATTTGAATATAAGAGCAACTTTGTTTCTGTGCGAGAAAATGTCGATGAAGATATCTGTGCTGTAGGCAAGGGCGCTCATGAGGTTGAGATTGATCTGATGCAACCATTTGATATTGACAAGAAACCCGCGGTACATCAAACACCTTTAAACCATATAGGTTTATGGGTTGACGATCTTCCCAAGGCGGTTGAGTGGCTCTCGGCCAAGGGGCTGAGGTTTGCTCCTGGCGGCATTCGGAAGGGTGCTGCAGGATATGACATTACATTTGTTCACCCTAAAGCCAATGAAGAATTTCCGTTGTGTGGTGAAGGTGTTCTTATAGAGCTTGTGCAAGCACCGCCAGATATTATTGCGGGTTTAAGTTCATAAGAATATAAGAGACCTCAAATTGACCCATATATTAGCCATCGATACCTCGACAGCTTGGTGTTCAGTGGCTTTATCGTTAGCTGACTCCACCTTAATGCGTCATGAAAAAGTCTCGGCAGGTGCTAGCCAGCTTCTATTGCCCTGGATTGATGAATTGCTCAAAGAAGGCTCTATTGCAATGAGCGATTTGGATGCAATTGCGATTGGTGTTGGCCCGGGTGCTTTTACAGGTGTTCGCTTAGGAGTGGCTGCTGTTCAAGGCCTTGCAGTAGCCAAAAAATTACCGGTTTTACCAGTAGTCAGTTTAGATGCTATTGCCGCCCAACTTGTTGTCACACCTCAATTTTTGGAAACAAAGCCCCATACATTCTTGGTGGCAGTTGATGCTCGTATGGGTGAAGTTTACTGGGCTCGCTTTCATACCCAGTTAGATTGCTTACCTAAGCGATTAGGTGATGTTTCACTCACCGCTCCTGAGATGGTCGATCTTACTGGAATAGAATTTCTCGCTGGTAGTGCTATCAATGAATTTGGTCATCGCCTGATCGGGCCGGATGATTCGCATCTTTCCAATACCCATCTGAATCGAACTATTGGGGTGGATGCACTTGGTATTCTAGCCTGCGCAAAACAAATGTGGAATCAAGGGTTACAACAGGATGTTCATTTGCTTGAGCCCCTATATGTTCGTAATAAAGTAGCATTTACCGCTGCAGAACGTAGTCAACAAAATGGATAGTAGTCTGGAGCGCGGTGCAGAGCTACTATTTTTACCGATGACTGTTGACGACTTGGATGAAGTTTTATTGATAGAGTCCAATTCCCATCTTCACCCCTGGACGAAGGGAAATTTTTCTGACTCTTTATCAGCGGGCCATTGGGCTTATTGTGTTCGACCTCAAGGTAGTGACTCGGTTGAGGGTAGTTTCCTAGATTCAAAAATTCTTTGGGCTTATTGCGTTTTATTCCCCGCTGTCGATGAATTGCATCTTTTAAATATTACCGTCTCACCTAAACTCAGGAGGTTCGGTATCGGCGCTAGAATAATGGGCGCCATTGAAGGAATGGCTGCACAGCAACGTATGCCTAGGATCATTCTTGAGGTCAGACCTAGCAATATTGGCGCTCTACGTCTATATGAAAGTTTGGGATATGAGCGGATTGGGTTGCGTAAAAATTACTATCCTGCTGAGCCTAATTCTGGATCTAGAGAAGATGCGCTAGTAATGGCTAAATCGATTAAGCTAGAGGGATGACAGCCAACACAAATACTGCTTTTCTGAAGGAGATGGGCATTACGGAATGGACCCCCAGAAATGAGGGCATCCAGTCTGTTAACCCAGTACAGCAAGAGCCAGTGGCGCAAACTGAGGTTTTCGAAAATAGAGCACCCACAGGGATATGGTGGTTTTTTGGTTCTAAGCCCCAAGGAGATGCAGAGCAATTATTTCGTAACATCATTCGTGCATTGGGATTAAGTGGACAAGAATGGTCTTGGAAAGAACCAAATGAACCCATCGATCCACAGCAATTACCAAACGATGGCCTCCCTATTGTCGCAATAGCTTTTGGCGGTGGAGTTGCCCAAAAACTATCTGGTGAAAGAGATGCTTTGCCTCAATTGCGAGAAACTATTTTGGCCATGGATGTACAAGGCCTTGAAGAGTTGCCATTAATAGCCA
>JBFZCO010000108.1:0-3299 GCA_041307885.1 Burkholderiales bacterium
TGAGAGGAAGGCACATCCATGGTTGCCTTATCAGACTCGAGGACAACAATAGACTGCTCTTTTTCAACCTGATCACCCACCTTAACCAAGACCTCGATTACGGGCACATCTTTGTAATCCCCAATATCGGGAACTTTAATATCAATTAATTGGCTCATATAGGGTCTCTTATCAAACCGTCATTGGGTTGGGCTTAGTTACATCAATCTCATACTTTGCAATTGCTTGAACCAATTTTTGACGATCAAGCTGACCAGCATCTACCAAAGAACGTAAAGCTGTTAACACAACCCAACGACGATCCACCTCAAAGAAGTCACGCAATTTTTCACGGGTATCGGAACGGCCAAAGCCATCAGTTCCCAAGACTTCATAGCGACGACCCATGTGCTGAATTGCTGGACGAATTTGCTCAGCAAATAAGCGCACATAATCAGTTGCCGCAATAATCGGACCTGTGGTGTCTTTCAAGCATTTCTCAACGTGAGATAGAACAGGCGCAGCACTTGGATTGAGTAAATTATTACGATGTACTGCATTCCAATCACGACCCAATTCAGTAAAGCTTGGGCAACCCCATAAATCTGAAGCAATACCCCAATCCTGATGCAGAATTTCTGCCGCTTCAATCACTTCACGGAAGATCGTGCCCGAACCAAGTAATTGAACGCGCAACTTCGCATTGGCATCACCTACAGAATGAAGCTTGTACATTCCTTTGATAATGTCCTGCTCTGCACCTTTAGGCATAGCCGGGTGCGCATAATTCTCATTCATTAAGGTAATGTAGTAATACACATCTTCTTGCTCTGCCAACATACGACGCATACCATCCTGAATGACAACAGCCACTTCAAAGGAGAAAGTAGGATCATAGCTAATGCAATTTGGTACGGCAGCGCTCCACACTTGGCTATGGCCATCTTCATGTTGCAAGCCTTCACCATTTAAGGTAGTTCGACCAGCAGTACCACCAAGCAAGAAGCCGCGACTACGCATATCACCAGCTGCCCAACACAAATCACCAATTCGCTGAAATCCAAACATCGAATAGAAGATATAGAAAGGTAGCATTGGTACGCCATGCGTAGAGTAGGAAGTGGCAGCTGCAATCCAATCGCACATACCGCCAGCTTCATTAATACCTTCCTGCAAAATCTGTCCAGTCTTATCCTCTTTATAGAACATCAATTGATCGTGATCTTCGGGCGTATAGAGCTGACCTAATTGATTCCAAATACCCAATTGACGGAACATACCTTCCATACCGAAGGTGCGGGACTCATCCGGAACAATCGGCACAACCCGCTTTCCAAGCACTTTGTCACGCACAATTGTATTGAGCATCCGCACAAATGCCATTGTTGTAGAGATCTCACGACCCTCGGTAGTGGCTTCCAGCAATGGGGCAAAAACATCCAATCCTGGGACAGGCAAACTCTCAGCCTTCATTCGACGTTGAGGTAGGTAGCCACCCAATTCTTGGCGGCGAGCCTTCATGTACTCGAGCTCGGGACTGCCTTCAGCAAATTTAACTAAAGGCATTTCATCTAACTGCTCATCTTTGACGGGAATCTCAAAACGATCTCTGAAGCGACGCACATCATCTGCATTCATCTTCTTTGCTTGGTGGGCAATGTTCATTGCCTCACCAGATCCACCCATACCGTAGCCCTTAATAGTATGAGCCAAAATTACGGTTGGCTGATCTAGATGATTTACTGCCGCATGAAAAGCGGCAAAGACTTTATGGGGGTCATGACCACCACGATTAAGTTGCCAGATTTCATCATCACTCCAGTCGCTAACCAATGCTTTCAGTTCAGGTGTATTAAAGACCTTCTCACGGACATAAGCACCATTTTTGGCTTTCATGGTCTGATATTCACCATCCACAATTTCTCCAAGGCGCTGCATCAGAATGCCTTTTTTATCACGAGCAAACAAAGCATCCCAGTGCCCACCCCAAACTACCTTAATGACATTCCATCCAGCACCACGGAATTCACTTTCCAGTTCTTGAATAATCTTGCCATTACCGCGCACTGGTCCGTCAAGGCGCTGGAGATTACAGTTGACGACGAAGATCAAGTTGTCTAACTTTTCGCGACCTGCCATACCAATTGCACCAAGTGACTCTGGCTCATCAGTTTCCCCGTCACCTAAGAAAGCCCAAACTTTGCGTCCTTCGGATTGAATAAAACCTCGATCTTCCATGTAGCGCATGAAGCGAGCCTGATAGATAGCCATGATGGGGCCAAGACCCATCGAAACCGTTGGAAATTGCCAGAAATCCGGCATCAACCAAGGGTGCGGATAGCTTGAGATTCCTTTGCCACCAACTTCTTGACGAAAGTTATTGATCTGCTCATCTGCTAAGCGGCCAAGCATATAGGCACGTGCATAGATACCGGGAGCTGAATGGCCTTGTACGAAAATTAAATCGCCTCCATGCTCCGGTGATGGCGCATGCCAAAAATGGTTAAACCCAACATCATATAAAGTGGCTGCAGATTGAAATGATGAGATATGGCCACCAACGTTCGTATCTTTATTAGCACGCAGAACCATGGCCATTGCATTCCAGCGGGTGTATGAGCGAATGCGATGCTCAACATTTTGATCGCCTGGTAAACGCGCCTGCTGCTCAACTGGAATCGTATTAATGTAAGGCGTTTCTGCATGAAATGGTTGATTAACGCCATTCACTCGGGCATGAGAAATTTGCTGATCAATAAGATATGCAGCACGCTCAGGACCCTCATTTCGGATGACACCGTCTAAGGCCTGCAACCACTCTTGGGTTTCACCTGGGTCAGCATCCTGTTTACCTGCGCTACCCAAAAATTGATCTGGAACTGCGGCCATATTCTGTCTCCTGAGATACATCTCTATAAGTAATTCACTCTATAGCCAACATTCTAGGAAGGTCTATGGGTGTAAACAAGCAAAATCCCACATAATGATAGTATTTCTCACTATATGGAATTATATTGCGGCGCAAATAAAAATTAAGGGGGCATAAAACAAGCTGAAGTTAGGAGTCTATAGGGCAAAATGCCGTTATTCATGAAAAAAATAGTGTTTTCAATCTGGCAGTTAAAACCGGTGAAATGGTTCCGTAAGATACGGGGTTTTAAGCTGGTTTACACACCACTGCTAGCAATTGTGCTTTTTACTGCTGTAATGGGCGTCATTCTTGGCACTCTTCAATTACAGGAGAAAAGCCAGCAAGAAGCCGCTCTATTTAGAGAGCTATCGTTTGCAAAACAACGTATTCAATTACGCTTTTCAAACAA
>JBFZCO010000109.1:0-12747 GCA_041307885.1 Burkholderiales bacterium
TTTCTCCATCTCCAGCGCAGTCTCAGAGCTTACAAAGCGAGTAGAACCAAAAACGGTAATCGTATGATCAATGCCTCGCTCATGGAGCAAAATTTCCGGCTTTAATAACTCTAATTGAAAGCGTAAGCCCAAGGTCTCACGGCGAACTAAAAAAGCCTCGTCATCAAATGCAAACTTATACGAATCAGATGAGTCATTTTCTGCTAATTCGTTTTTTTTAAGGTCAAGAAATTCAGTAATCGTTTGAGAATTATTGATGGGCAGTGTTGGACTCATCTCATCACCTTTAACAAGAATAGGTATGTAAACGCTCGGGAACAACGACATTTTTCCAATCGAGCTCTTCGCGTATAGTTTGGGCGAATACGGCGGAGGCCTCAGGTTCACCATGCACTACAAAAACAGATTTGGGCGGCGATTGAAATCCTCGCAACCACTCCATTAATCCAGCCTGATCAGCATGCGCCGATAAGCCCCCAATGGTGTGGATCGAGGCCCTTACAGCCACTTCCTCACCAAATAATCGGACCTTCGCAGCTTTATCCACTAATCGCCTACCTAAACTACCGTAGGCCTGAAAACCAGTAATCACAATGGCGTTTTGCGAGCGGGGTAAATTATTCTGTAAATGATGAATAATCCTGCCTGCATCACACATGCCACTTGCAGAAATAATAATGGCTCCACCTTTAATTTTATTAAGCGCTTTAGATTCTTCTACATCTGCAATAAAACGCAAATCGACTGCACTTGGATTTTTCTTAAACCACTGAAAAGTTGCCTGTGATTCTTTATCAAGTTGCTCAAAGAAATGTTGGGTTAAATGTGTTGCTGCAGTTGCCATTGGTGAATCAACCCAGATACTCAGATGCGGCAATAAGTTTCTTTTCACTAAGTTGACGAGCAAAAAAAGGATCTCTTGGGTGCGACCAACAGCAAATGCTGGAATAATAATATTGCCATGGGCATTTAAAGTGCTTGAAACTACTTCAATTAATTCAGCCTCAGTGCTTTCTAAGCTCCTGTGCAGGCGATCGCCGTAAGTCGATTCCACTACGATGACATCAGCTTGTGAAATCAAGGCAGGGTCTGGCATCAGCAACTTACCTTTCATGCCGATATCACCTGAAAAAACACACCGTTTTTTAGGCGCATGCTCTTCTGTGATATCAATCACAGCAATTGCGGATCCTAATATATGCCCTGCATTACGAAACTCAAGATCAACACCATCACAAAGACTAAATACCTTGTCATAAGAAAGTACTTCGCATTGGTCTAATGCAAGTTGTGCCTCTTCCATGGAGTACAGGGCAACCGGTAATTCTCCACGCCATTTACCTGCTTTTTGCCGGCGCTCTGCCCGCTCAACATCTGAGCGCTGTAAATGGGCGCTATCAGGCAATAGTATTTTTAATAGCTCAAAGCTTGCATCAGTGCAATAAATAGGCCCCGAGAATCCTTGTGCGCACAATCTTGGTAGTAAGCCGCTGTGATCTATGTGCGCATGAGTCAGAACAATAAAATCGATCTCTTTGGGAGAGAATGGCAATGGCTCTAAGTTTTTTGTACTAGCCTCTCTTCCACCCTGAAACATCCCATAGTCCACCATAAAGCGAACAGAACGTCCCTTGATTGCAGCTTGGACTGAATGTCTTGATCCAGTTACCTCCCCTGCAGCGCCTAAAAATTGTATTTTCATGAAGACAGGATACTACCGATAAAATGACTTGATAAGACAAACCTCAAGGCGATACTACAAGCATGGATAATCCAGCAAAAGAGCTGCAGGCACTAGAGCTTGTTAATCGCTTAAAAAGAGCTCCTTCTGAACATAAAGGGGATGCCGGTAAAGTACTACTCATTGGTGGCGCACCAGGAATGGCTGGTGCCCTGCTGTTATCGGGTAAGACAGCGCTTCATTTGGGTGCTGGTTGGACTATTTTAGAAATGCTCGACCCAAACTCAGCCCATGCAATTGTAGAGCAGGCAGAGCTGATGGTGCGCCTTGCTAGTTTTGATGCACCGGCGCAATTGGCTTCAACCGCACCTGACCTCATTGCAATCGGTCCGGGCCTAGGCTTCTCCAAATTGGCTAAAGAATGGCTTGAATCCGTCCTGCGCTACCCAACAGTACCGGTCATTATTGATGCAGATGCCCTCAGTTTAATTGCAGATACCCCAGCATTTTTGGAGCTTCTAATTCAACGAAATCAGCTTTTTCCCGGCACGAGCGTGATTACACCTCACCCTGGAGAAGCAGCACATTTACTTGCGACTCATTCTGAAGATATCCAATCCAACCGAATACACGCCCTAGACCAATTAGTGAGTCTCACGCAATCGATTGTTGTACTCAAAGGTCAGCACACCTTAATTGCTTCACCCTCAAATGCCGCACTCTGTTGTATGCAGGGCAATCCTGGAATGGCAATTGGCGGCATGGGAGATGTGCTCACGGGAAGCATTGCCGCAATAGCAGCTCAGGGTCTTCGGCATCAACTGACACTATGGGAAGCAAGCTGCATCGCCGTGCAATTGCATGCCACTGCTGCAGATAGCTTGGTTGCTAAGCAAGTTGGACCTATTGGACTTACCCCATCCGAGGTTATTTTGGAGATGCGGAGCATACTCAACAAGCTGTTATAAAGCAGCATGCAATCTCATCATTCAAGCCTGGACCATCGCCGCTATCTTTATGGCATTTTAATGGCCGGCCTTGGTTCAGTATTATTTTCAGGCAAGGCAATCTTAGTCAAACTGGCTTTTACCTATAACGCCAATGCAGAAACTATTATTGCCTTGCGCATGTTGATGGCTTTGCCACTCTTTTGGGCGATCCTCTGGTGGCAGTCTCGTAGAAATACTATGGCTCGCCTTTCCTTACTTGATCATTGCAAAATATTTTTCTTAGGCTTCTTAGGATATTTCTTATCTAGTTATTTAGACTTTTTGGGACTCCAATATATTTCAGTGGGATTGGAGCGAATCGTTTTATATCTGACGCCCACCATTGTTTTATTGATCTCTTATTTTGTTCTCAATAAACACATCACTCGCTTGCAATGGTATGCCCTGATTGTCGGCTACCTTGGCGTTATCGTCGTGTTTATTCAGGATGCGAGTTCTACGGGCTCTACCGCTTTACTTGGTATGGTGTTAGTTTTTGCAAGTGCCTGTGCTTATGCAATCTATATGATTGGATCTGGCGAGATGGTCAAACGGGTTGGCAGCGTCAGAATGGTCGTCTATGCCAGCTCAGCATCTGCCCTGCTAAGCGTGATTCAAATTTGCTTCTATGACCCGATGGCAGTTTTTGTCCAGGCTCCACAAATTTATTGGATTAGCCTAATCAATGCCAGTCTTTGCACTGTCATTCCAATGTTGCTCATCATGATTGCCATTAACCGCATCGGCTCGCCTTTAGTTGCGCAAGCGGGGATACTCGGACCAGTTTCCACAATATTCATGGGCTGGGCCGTTTTGTCAGAGCCAATTACGCTCTTGCAAATCGGTGGTATGACTTTAGTCATGGGAGCCATGTGGATGCTCGTTCGGAATGACTCATCAAGCAAGACAGCTGGGATTCAGCTGCATAAAGCGGGTGAAATCAACAATACCGACCCCTTAAACTAACTTCAGCGATAGCTTACTGAGTTGTTGTTGCGGGTGGTAGCTGCGCTTTTTTCTTTGCCTTTTTCTTGGCTTTTTTCTCTGCCTTCTTCTCTTTCTTTGCTTTTTTCTTAGCTTTTTTTGGCGCAGTCTGCTCCGCTTGAGCCCCGGCACCTTGGGCAGCAGGAGAGTCAACTGGAGCGTTTGCTGGAGCAGTCTGAGCTATTGTGACTAATGGGGTTAAACCTATTGCAGTCGCAATAGCAGCAGCAAGAATGAGTTTTGGATAACGCAAATTCATGAAAGGCTCCATAAGTTTTGTGGATAATTTGATCATACTCAATAAGCAGCCCGTAACCTTCATTTATTAAAGAGTAGTTATGAATTCCATTACACCTCCATTTCCCACCGATATCTATACAGAGCCGCAAAATTACTCTATTCATACTCTAGAGAACCTAGGGCCACTGACAAAGCTAGCTGGAATTTGGGAAGGGCAACGCGGTTTAGACATTAAGCCTAAGGCAGAAGGTCCAAAGAAACAGGTATATACCGAGCGGATTGAAATGCATGCTATTGATCCCCAAACCAATGGGCCCCAATTATTTTATGGTTTGCGTTACCACCTGCACATTACTAAGCCAGATCAAGTAAAAACTTATCATGACCAAGTAGGTTATTGGTTGTGGGAACCCGCAACAGGCTTAATTGTGCATACCCTTACCATTCCGCGCGGAATGATCACCATGGCTACCGGCAAAGCATCTGCAAATGCAACACAGTTTGAATGTGTCGCTAAGATCAATGATCCTACTGCGGGCATTTCTTCTAGCCCTTTCCTGGATCATGCTTTTAAGACGATTGAGTATCGCATTATGGTGACGTTCTTAGAGGACGGCACCTGGTCGTATGAGCAAGATACAGTCATGATGATAGCTGGTCAGACAGAGCCATTTCATCATCTCGATACGAATGTGCTCACCAAAATTGGTGAGGCCACACCTAATCCACTTTCTTTGGAGGCAATGAAAAAGCCGTCCTAAGACGGCTTTTAGTTCAAGCAATACGTAGTCTTTAAGCAGGCTGTGCTTCAGTTTCCGTGATTTTTTCTAGGGCAGCCTCAAGCAGACCAACAGTGCGGTCAATATGAGCTAACTTTTCTAAACCAAAAAGACCAATACGGAAAGTCCTAAAATCGGGACGCTCATCACACTGCAAGGGGACACCTGCAGCAGTCTGAAGACCTAGCGCTATAAACTTTTTACCAGACTGAATGTCGGGATCTTTGGTGTAGCTCACTACTACTCCAGGTGACTGAAAGCCTTTTGCAGAGACTGAATGGTAACCCTTTGATACCAACAAAGCGCGCACCTTCTCCCCTAATTCTTGCTGCTTTTGTTTTAGAGAAGCAAAGCCTAAAGCCTGAGTTTCTTTCATCACATTACGCAATGTTTTGAGCGCATCAGTAGGCATCGTAGTGTGATACACATGCCCGCCCTTTTCATAGGCTTCCATGATTTGTAACCACTTCTTAAGATCCATGGAGAAACTAGTACTTTGTGTGGCATCAATTTTTTCACGGGCTCTATCGCCAAGGGCAATCAATGCGCAACATGGTGAACTACTCCAGCCCTTCTGTGGGGCAGTAATCACTACATCCACATTGCATGCCTTCATATCAACCCACATCGCACCTGAAGCAATGCAATCCAATACAAATAAGCCATTGACAGAGCGCACTGCCTCACCAACTGCGCGCAGATAGTCATCTGGCAAAATAATTCCAGCTGAGGTTTCGACATGAGGAGCGAATACTACAGCCGGCTTTTCTTTCTTAATAAAGGCAACCACTTCATCAATTGGTGCTGGAGCAAAAACACCTTGTGTGGTGTTCTCTAATTGCTTGCCTTTGATAACAGTAATATCTTGAGTAATGTTGGCAAGATCAAAAATTTGAGTCCAGCGATAACTAAACCAACCGTTACGCAAAACAAGGCACTTTTGATTATTAGCAAATTGACGAGCGACTGATTCCATGCCAAATGTTCCGCTGCCAGGAACAATGACTGCCGAGCTAGCGTTGTAAGCATCTTTTAAGACGCTAGAAATATCCACCATGACTTTTTTAAACTCTTCAGACATGTGGTTCAAGGAGCGGTCGGTGTAAACAACCGAGAACTCTAATAAACCATCTGGATCAACATTGGGGAGTAAGCCTGGCATAGTTATTTCCTAGGAAAACAAATGAATAGCCCTAAATGATACTGATTTAGGAGCTTTTAGGTTTCCCCTCTTGAAAAACAGCTGAATTAAGGGGTTTTAAAGGGCTCTGAAGGTTTAAGTGCCCTGTTTCTTGGTAGAGGACACAAGTATTCCGACCACGATTAAAGCGAACGCTAAGGCGTGAAAAAGCTGTGGGGGGTCGCCCAAAATAGCGGCGGACAATAAGGCAGTAAATAAAGGAATCAGATTGGCAAAAAAAGCAGCAACCGTTGGGCCTGCACCATTAACCCCTAAACCCCAATATCGATATGCGATCAAAGAAGGGCCAATCGCAATAAAGATGATGAGACTCATCGTCCATAGATTCACTTCAATAAATGCATGTCCGGTAGCTATTTCAGCACTCTCAAAGAGCAGGGTCCATAAAAAACCAATCAATACCTGCGCCATTAAAAATTCAGCCCAAGGCCACTGCCTCTCTGTACTGCTGCCTGGACGACTAATCATCCAGCTGTAAAAAGCCCACAAGATGGTAGCTAGCATGATGAATAAATCACCCATGACCATTTCCATACTGAATAAGCTCGATAACTCACCGCGAGTCAACACGATGGTGACACCGACTAAAGAAACAATTGCTCCTGCTAACTGCAATATGCCTGGCTTAGTTTGATAAAAAAGAGCACCGATCAAGAGCATCCAAATGGGCATGCTCGCCCCAATTAACGTGACGTTGATAGCAGTGGATGTTTGCAGGGCTAAATAAAGAAGAACGTTATAACTACCAACACCGAGTAAACCCAAGAGTAGAAAGCGTCTTTTGTTTTGCCATAAGGCACTAGTAGGTTTAAAGACCCTCCAGCCTAGGGGAAGCAAAATAATCGCCGCCAAACCCCATCGCACGGCACTCAAAGTAATAGGGGAGATACTTCCAACCAACGCCCTACCCACCACAGCATTGCCCGCCCACAGGGCAGTAGCCACTAAAAGATAAAAAACGGTGGGGAGCGCTAATTGAGGCATAAAGTCACTATCTGAAAATAAATCGGCTTTTGGAGCCCTAATTGCGTGCTCACTAGGCATTGTAGAAACAAATGTCTGGTATTGCTAAGATAGAGCTTAAATTACTGATAGACAGCCATGTCTGAATGGCCTCCAATAGAAGAATCAAGGGATTTTCGTGACGATTATTACCAACATTGAAGATTTACGGGTACTACACCAAAAGCGTACGCCCAAAATGTTTTATGACTACGCTGACTCTGGCTCATGGACTGAGTCTACATACAGAGCTAATGAGTCTGATTTTCAGAAGATCAAATTGCGTCAACGCGTTGCTGTGAATATGACCAATCGCACCACTAAGACAAAAATGATCGGTCAAGAGGTAGCAATGCCGGTAGCCTTAGCACCCACCGGGCTCACCGGCATGCAATGCGCTGATGGAGAAATTTTGGCGGCACGCGCAGCTGAAAAATTTGGCGTGCCCTTTTGCTTATCTACGATGAGTATTTGCTCTATTGAAGACGTAGCAGAACACACTACGAAGCCCTTTTGGTTCCAACTGTATGTCATGAAAGATCGTGGTTTCATTGAGCGCCTGATTGAACGAGCTAAAGCAGCCAAGTGCTCAGCTTTAATTCTCACCTTGGACTTACAAATTTTGGGACAGCGTCATAAAGATCTAAAAAATGGTCTATCAGCACCCCCTAAGCTCACCATCCCCAATATCCTCAATATGATGACCAAGCCCCGCTGGTGTATGGGCATGGCCATGACACCACGCAGAACTTTCCGCAATATTGTGGGTCATGCAACCGGGGTTGGAAATATGTCCTCCCTCTCCTCATGGACTGCCGAGCAATTTGATCCCGGTTTGAGCTGGGATGATGTTGAGTGGATTAAAAAGCTCTGGGGTGGAAAGCTCATTATTAAAGGCATCTTGGATGAAGATGATGCACGTCTGGCTGCCAATTCTGGAGCGGATGCTTTAATTGTTTCTAACCACGGTGGTCGCCAATTAGATGGCGCCATCTCCAGTATTCGCGCACTTCCTGGTATTGTGAATGCGGTTGGTAATGATATTGAGGTGTGGATGGATGGTGGCATTCGTTCGGGTCAAGATGTTCTTAAAGCCTGGGCTCTTGGTGCACGAGGCACTTTGATTGGTCGCCCCTTCCTCTACGGATTGGGTGCGATGGGTGAGGCTGGTGTTACCAAATGCCTAGAGATCATTCATAAAGAACTAGACATCACCATGGCATTTACTGGGCACCGAGACATCCAAAATGTCGGTAAAGACATCTTATATCCAGGAACTTATTAATATTCCACATTTAGCTAACTACCCTCTCCTTGTTTTTATCATCTCAGTTGTATGCCTTACCGCCTCGGTATGGTTTGGCAACGCTGTATTTAGTAAATATCGCACTAAAGATACTGAAACCTCTACAGATTTAGGGATCATTCAAACTGCGACATTAACTTTGCTGGGCCTCATCATTGGCTTTACCTTTTCTATGGCAATTGCCCGTTATGACTTAAGGCAAAACTATGAAGAAGCGGAAGCAAATGCTATTGGCACAGAATTCTTAAGGGCTGATCTATTGCCTAGCAAGGATGCCGAGATTGTTAAGGGCCTTTTAGTTCATTACGTAGATCAGCGGATTCTGTTTTATTCAAAGCAAGATCATGAGACAGCGAGACAGATTACAAAGAAAACAATTGAGCTTGAAAATGGTTTATGGAATGCAATTTTGCCGGTAGCTAATAGCCAATCAAGCCCAACGATTGCATTGGTTGTGTCCGGCATGAATGATGTCTTTAATACTCATAGCTACACACAGGCAGCATGGTGGAATCGCATTCCGCGTGCAGCCTGGTGGCTGATGGCTGCAATCGCCGTCGGAGCTAACCTTCTCATTGGATTTGGAGCGAGAAACTTTAGGCCAAATACGGGTCTATTCATGATTTTTCCCATCATGATCTCCATTGCATTCTTCTTGATCGCTGATATTGATAGCCCTAGAGGCGGAGTAATCAAAATTGAACCACGAAATTTAATTGATTTAAAACACAATATGAGCCCCAAAAATCATGTGGCACTCTCTATAGGCGACAAGAAATGAAACGTGTTGTAGATATTTATAAAAATCGCGGTCGTGAATTGGTCTGGACCTATGTCATTCATCTAGGAAATATTGAATTTCATCCAGCGCAAATTGATTTTGAAGTCGAAGCGCTAAGACTCTCTCAACTTGATAAACGCGGCCCATTGAATGAGCTCAGCGCTAAAGCAAGGCTCTCTGTTAAATAATTCTTTAACTTATTCTATCTTTATGAAACCACTGAGCAAAAAAGCCAAGATGGCTATAGGCTGGACAATTCTCATGACGGTAATCGGTACTGCCATGCTTCATCAATGGGAATTTTTTGCGATCGGCTGCGCATCTATTGCCTTTTTATTAGTCGCCAATCACTACGATCTATTGAAAGATCCTGAGGATAAAAAATAAGGCCCCTTTCTTTCGAAAGAAGCCTTTTTACTCTCCATCTAAGGGCAATCTAGAGTGCCGGGTAATCGATATAACCTGCCTCACCGCCACCATAAAAGGTTGCCCGGTTATATGGATTTAAAGCTGCTCCTTGCTTGAAACGCTCTGCCAAATCTGGATTAGAGATATACCAGCGTCCATAGGCCACTGCATCTGCTAAGCCAGCCTCCAATACAGCCTCACCCATTGCCTGATCGTAGCCTCCAGCACTAATGAACTTTCCTTTGTAAGCCGCGCGAAACATTTCTGAGGTAATCGGCGCCTCTGTATTGACTTGATCATTACCGCCGGCGGTAGTTGAACGTGGCTCAATCATATGTACATACGCTAGATGATAAGCATTGAGCTTTTCCATTACGGCATTAAATAAAGCAATAGGATCACTATCACTAATATCATTAAAACTTCCGTAAGGTGATAGGCGTACACCAATGCGATCACTTTGGAAAACATGCGCAACTGCTTCAATGACTTCACCTAGCAAGCGGAGACGATTTTCTATAGAGCCTCCGTATTGATCGGTCCGCTGATTGGTTTTATCTTGCAAGAACTGATCAAGCAAATATCCGTTGGCCGAATGAATTTCGACCCCATCAAAACCAGCCGCTTTTGCGTTATGGGCAGCAAGCTTAAACTCCTCAATTAAGCGAGCAATATCATCAGTTGTCATTGCTTTAGGAGTTTCATAGTCATGCAGCTGCCAATCTGCTCCATAAGTTTGACCTGCAGGAGCAATTGCTGACGGCGCCTCAGGCACCCCCTGCTCGGGATGCAAGGATGAATGAGAAATACGTCCTACATGCCACAACTGCGCTACCATCTTGCCGCCTTTAGCATGAACTGCATCAACGATTTCTTTCCAAGCCGCTGTTTGCTCCGCAGAGTGAATACCAGGAGTAGCAGGATAACCTTTACCCAAAGGAGATATTTGTGTTGCCTCACTAATGATTAAACCAGCCCCTGCTCTTTGAGAATAGTAGGTCTTAGCTAAGGGATTGGGCACATCACCCTCGATAGCACGCATTCTAGTTAAAGGCGCCATGACTAAGCGGTTTTTTAACTCGATAGCACCAAGATTAATAGGAGTAAACAGGATTTCTTTTCCAGACATGGGGCACTTTCTATATAAGCAAATAAAACTATTTGAGGAAGAACTGTAGCAGGGATGCCAAAGACTTGCTTGCTGGCTCAGCCCTTTGGAAAACTTTTCCGAACGCCACGACTCACTCTTGGGGTAGATTTAAAGCGCCCCTCAATACTCTCGGCTAGCACCTGAAATTCTTCTACATGCGTAGTTGATGCGCGTGCTACTAGTGCAATAGTGCGCTTTGGCGTAGGAGGAGCTAATGGACGAGCTACTAATGTTGTGCCATTTAAAAGACCTCCTTTAACAGCCATCTCAGGCAGTAAAGCAATACCCATGCCCGACTCCACCATTTGCAAAAGTGTAAGCAGGCTAGTAGCCTCCACCCCATCGGCATTTTTAATGTCAGGACGCTTGCACGATTGCAGCGTATGCTCTCTTAAACAATGGCCCTCCTCCAATAAAAGCAGTCGATCAGCCATCTTGGCAGGCAAATGGATTTCTTTACCCTTCAGCGCAGGATCATCCTCCTTAGCCACCAACCAAAACTCATCATGAAATAATTCTTTAACCAATAATCCCGTAGTCTCATACGGCAAAGCAATCAGAATGAAATCAAGCTGATGTTCAGCAAGTCTGGCCAAGAGATTACCGGTGAGATCTTCACGTAGAGCAATTTTTAAATTGGGAAAACGCTCTCGCATATCAGGTAGAACATGGGGCAATAGAAAAGGAGCAATAGTTGGGATTACACCAAGACGTATAGTCCCCGTCATTGGCTTACCCGCCCCTTCCGCGTACTCAAGCATATCTTCCGATGCCGCCAAAATGGCTTTTGCTCTAGCTAAGATTTCAAGGCCAATAGGAGTAATGGCAACATTTTGCCGGTCTCGTTCAACCAGGCGAATACCTAGAGCATCCTCTAGCTCCTTAAGACCTGCGCTTAAGGTTGACTGACCCACGAAGCAGGCCTCTGCTGCTCGGGTAAAGTTCAGTTCCCGGGCAATCGCAACGAAGTAGCGTAATTGACGCAATGAAGGAAGCGCAGCCATCCTTTGGATTCCTCTTTATAATCTAATTATTAGATAAATAATAGCATTGCTAATGAATCAAATGATCATTTAAGATGCCAGGCAACAAGATAATCAGGCTCTCATTCTTTCTCAATTGAATTTACACTTAGCTCACTTTTTTTAGGAAATCAAATGAACTGTTGGCAATGTATTGTTTGCGGCTTTATCTATGATGAAGCAAAAGGTTTACCAGAGGATGGTATTGCGCCAGGCACTGCTTGGGGAGATGTTCCAGAAAGCTGGGAATGCCCTGACTGCGGAGTAAGTAAATCCGACTTTGAAATGGTGCGCATCTCATAGCCGTCAGTTCTTTATTTTTTATTACTCACATTCGAATTTCCTAGGAGCTTAGCTTGGATCAAGCACAACAATCTTTACCCACTATTGTGATTATCGGTAGCGGCATGGCAAGCTTTACTACTGCTCGTGAAATCCGTAAATTGGATAAAGACGTCGCGATTACTTTAGTAACACGCGAACCAGGCTATTCTTACTCAAAACCCATGCTGTCAACTGCTATTGCTAGCAATAAGACTGCAGAGCAACTCATTTCTGCAAACACAGAAGATATCGCTACTCAATTAAACTTGAGCATCATGGATTTGACTGAAGTTCTTGAAATTGATAGTAAACAGCAGCTCATCAATACCTCGCGAGGAGCGATTGCCTATTCCAAGCTGGTACTTTGCTTAGGATCAGATCAAATCAAGTTACCACTGCAAGGGACTGCGGTTGATACCGTCATGACCGTAAATGATTTGGAAGACTATGCAACGTTTCGCAAAGCCATCTTGGGAAAAAAACGGATTGCGATTTTAGGTGCTGGCTTGATTGGCTGCGAATTTGCAAATGATTTAGCCATAGGGTCATATGAAGTGAATGTGATTGACCTTGCTCCTCAAGTACTTGGGCGGCTTTTACCACCAGAGGCAGCACAAGTACTACAAGATAAATTAAGTGGAGTTGGCATTAGGTGGCATCTAGGCACCACAGTTCAGTCCATTGATAGATCAGATGATGGCGGGCTTGTCATCACACTAGCAAACGGCAAGATAATCGCCAGCGATGTTTTTCTTTCGGCAGTAGGTTTAAAGCCTCGCCTAGAGCTTGCCAAAAATGCGGGCATCAAAACTGGTATTGGCATTCAGGTAAATCGCACTCTCGAAACAAATATTAAAAACATATTTTCTATTGGTGATTG
>JBFZCO010000110.1:0-3531 GCA_041307885.1 Burkholderiales bacterium
CGTTGCGCTTGCCGGTAAACATGAGTAATTTGAGTTTTGGCAGACGGTTTATCAGCGCCTCATTAAACGGAGTGCGATCTCGAACTAGTATGACAATATCAGCATCCTTGAGTACTTCATATAGGGCGTTATCGCTCAGAGGCTGATGATGAATAGAAATATGGCAAAGTTCGTTAACTTTGCTCCAGTCGGAATAGCGACGTAGGGCGTGCTCATAGTCACCAAGAATGACAACGTTGGGTAAATTAGCCATGTCTCTAATATCGTTATTTATTATGTGGTTTGAGTTTACTATCGATGCTGATATATTTTAATAAAGGATGTTCATATGATTTTGGAGCACTGCGACATTGAAATTGATCCAGCGAAGTCTGCCGAGTTTGATGAGGCGATTCTGCGTGGGGTCAATACCGTGATATCAAAGGCAAAAGGATTTCGGGGATTTAAGGTCAATCATAGTATTGAGAGCCCAGGCCGCTATCTTCTTCTGATTTATTGGGATACTTTGGAAAATCACACAGTGGATTTTCGTGGTTCAGAGGCCTTTGCCGATTGGCGGGCGATTGTAGGACCATTTTTTGTGAAGCCACCCTTTGTTGAGCATATGACTTTAGTTGGAAAGTCTGCCTAGATAATCTAAGTTAGGCCTTGAGTTTTTTGCGGATTGAGTTTTCTACCGCTATAGAGTCTAAGTTCGGCTCCAAGGCTTCACGCTCATCAAAAACAAAGCAGCTACCTTGATAGTGTGCGGAACCAACTTCTTCAAAGTATTTCAGGATGCCACCCTCTAACTGGTAGCTATGTTGCATGCCGATTTCACGCATGTAAAGCCCAGATTTTTCACAACGAATTCCGCCGGTACAAAAGCTCACTAAGGTTTTATCTGCTAACGCCTCTTTATGTGCTGCAATTGCCTTGGGAAATTCAGTAAATTTATTGATATTGAAATGCAAGGCGTTTTCAAAGGTGCCGTAATCTACTTCAAAAGCATTGCGGGTATCAACCATTACTACGGGGCGTCCAAGATCATCCGTACCGCGATCCAGCCATTCCTGCAGCTTCTTCGGTGAAATGAAATTCGCGCGTCCCTCTTCTGGGCGAATCGCAGGATGATTCATTCGAATGATTTCATTCTTGATTTTGACTAGCATTTTTTTGAATGGCTGTGCTTCAGACCAGCTATCTTTTGATTCCAGTAATTTAAAACGTGGATCTAATCGAAGCCAATCTAAAAAGCCGCGTAATTGTGACTCATTACCAGCCAAAAACATATTGATACCTTCGCCAGTCAATAAAATGGTTCCCTTGAGATTGCCTGCATTGCACTCATCAAGAATTTTGGCGCGCAACTCAACAAGATTGTCTAGAGTGACAAATAAGTAGGCGGCAATATTGAGAATGGGTTTCATAGCAAATATTTGTTGTGATATGGACATTATCGAGGAAGACGGTATTCGAGTGATAATCTAAGCAGTTACATATCCATTTTCATAAAAAACCCCATTAAGAGCACCTATGTCTGAACGTTTAATTCCTTACCAACCAATGGATTTGGCTGAACCGGCCGAGCTGGTGGCTGCAATTCGCCAGCGTCGGGGTGGCCAGTTCATCAATTTAGACCGCATGCTGTTGCATAGCACCCCTATTGCGAAGGGTTGGAATCACTTTGTGGGTGAGATACGCAATAACCTCTCCTTAGACCCAAAGCTGCGTGAACTCGCAATGTGTGGGGTAGCTGTTCTCAATGGTGCTGAGTATGAGTTTTTTCATCATGCCCCGCCATTTATCAAGGCCGGAGGAACTGAGGAGCAAGTAAAGGCACTACGTTTAATTGGTCAATCTACTTTCCCAACTGCGCTTTTTTCCGCAGTTGAAAACGATACGGCAGATTTGACGTTTCAGATGACTCGAAACATTCAGGTTGATAGTGCTCTGATGAAACGTTTGCAAGCTACTCTTGGCAATACCGATACTGTTGAACTTGTTACTGTGGTGGCGGCCTACAACATGGTTTCTCGTTTTTTGATTGCCTTAGATGTGAATCCTGAGGAGCATCCTCCTGAGTAATTCATGAGCCAGGGTAGCTCCATTCACTGGGATGAGGGTGGTCAGCTTTGCTCAGCGGTCTGGCATTCTGAAAATGGCATAGCCCCCCATAAAAAAGTAGTGACTGCTGATGACACTTTAACGGCAGATGATGCTTATCATTTGGCATGTGAAGGGACTGCGATTCTCTGGAAGGGCGACTTTCAAAACGCCCGCCAGTTATTGCAGGCATTGGTGCGACGGTTTGATAAGCCATCAAAAAAATCTAAACGGGCAGGCAAACGAGTTAGTAAGCCTAGCGAGACCCCCATTGCGAAATCAGCAAAAGATATTTTTAACCAGCATCGCCTGATTCAGTCGCAAAGGGCTCGAATTCTCGGTATGTTGCTAATTCAATGCAACTCGGATCACACCATCTCTTTGCGCCGCGCACCAGATGTCTCGCAGGCCTGTTCAGAGGCGTATGGTGCTGTAACTCAATCTTATGTTGTTTCTTTGCGTGAGTTGTTAGGTGTTGTAAGTGCTCATGAGTGGCGCAAAAATGGATTACCTATTCTGGCTGATAGTGATGGCGAGCCAGTTTATGTTCATCCCCATTACGGCGTTTTCTCACCTGTTCGGGGAGAGTACATTGAGCTGGTCTGTAATACCCCCCTACCTAAGGCATTAGATGCCCAATCTACTGCCTTTGATATTGGCGTTGGTACTGGAGTGCTATCCATTATTTTGGCGATGCGGAACGTGCACAAAGTTATTGCTACCGATCAGGATGATCGAGCGCTTACGTGTGCTAAAGAAAACATTAGGCTCTTGAGATTAAGCTCTCAAATAGAGATTCTGAAAGCCAATTTATTTCCAGTGGGAAAGGCTTCATTAATTGTTTGTAACCCACCATGGATTCCTGCAAGACCAAGTTCTACTTTGGAACATGCAGTTTATGACCCGGACAGTCAAATGCTCAAAGGATTTTTGGCTGGATTAAAAGATCACCTGCTACCTCAGGGAGAGGGTTGGTTGATCCTGTCTGATTTAGCGGAGCATTTGGGTTTAAGAACGCGCCAAGAATTACTAGAGTGGATTGAGCGGGCCGGCCTGCAGGTTTTAGGCCGTATCGATACAAAGCCAAAGCATAACAAGGTATTTGATGAGTCCGATTTACTTCATTTCGCTAGATCAGCTGAAAGAACTTCCTTGTGGCGCTTAGCTGTTCGGTAAGCGCCAAAAGAAAATTTCCTATTTTGCAAACAACTGGCTGGGGTCTTCAAACGCTTTAAATTCCAATGCATTACCAGCTGGATCAAGGAAGAACATCGTTGCTTGTTCGCCCACTTGTCCCTTAAAGCGAATTTGTGGCTCGATGATGAATTTGATATCGCTATGCCGTAAACGATCAGCAAGCTTATGCCATTCGGCCATAGCGAGTACAACTCCAAAATGCTTCACAGGAACCTGATGACCGTCAACTTGATTGGCTGCAGTGGTGCC
>JBFZCO010000111.1:0-9287 GCA_041307885.1 Burkholderiales bacterium
CAGGTCTTCATGTCCTTGAGGGAGATGCCTTGAAGTTTGATTTTGTGGAGTGGGCAAAATCCAAACCCAAGGGCAAAGGCCTATGTAAAGTCGTTGGTAACTTGCCTTACAACATCTCCTCGCCCTTGTTGTTTCATCTAGTGACAGCTGCTGATCTGATTGATGAGCAAATCTTTATGCTTCAAGCAGAAGTCGTCGAGCGCATGGTTTCAAACGCGGGGGGCTCAGAGTTTAGTAGGCTTTCTGTGATGCTTCAGGCTCGTTATGATATGGAGCTTATCTTGGAAGTTCCACCAGAGGCATTCGATCCACAGCCCAAGGTTAATTCGGCTGTTGTAAGGATGATTCCAAGGAAAGACTATAGTTTGAATGATGCACAGTGGCAGGCTTTAGAAAAGGTGGTTGCAGCAGCCTTTTCACAGCGTAGGAAAATGCTACGTACCAATCTTGCAGCTTATGCCGAGAAGTTGGCTTTATCCGAATCTGAGCTAAAAGCCCGTGCTCAAGATATTTCAGTAGAGCGTTATATTCAGTGGGCTAAGATCTTAGCCAATTAAGCGGACTTTGTTTATTGATAAGCCGTAGGATCGATTACCCGCATTTCAGCTTCAATCCATTTTTCTACTTCTTGATGGAGTTGACCACTGGTCTTACCAGCCGAGGAAATTGCTGGACCAATTGAGAAAATCACAGTCCCAGGATATTTGTTAAAACTATTTTTTGGCCAGCAACGGCCAGCATTGTGAGCTATGGGGATGACTAATGCTTCTGTAGCGCTGGCTAATCTAGCGCCACCTTTGCTATAGGGTTTGTGGGAACCGGTAGGTGTTCTAGTGCCCTCTGGAAAAAGTAAGATCCATTTGCCTTCTGCCAGCCTTTTACGACCTTGACCGACTACAGATAAGGCAGCAGTTTCTTTTTTACTGCGATTAATATGAATCATTTTAAGTAGGGCAAGAGCCCAGCCAAAAAAGGGAATCCACAGAAGCTCACGCTTGAACACAAAACATAATTGCTTTGGAAGTAGAGCAATATAAGCAATCGTTTCATAAGCAGATTGATGCTTACTTAACACTACCACCGGTTGATCAAGCACCGCTTGCATATTTTCCATGCCACGAATTTCATACTGAATTCCACAGAGAGGTTGCAAAATCCAAATGACGATCTTATTCCAGAGGCCAATAAATCGATAGCGATTTTCAGGACTCAGAAATGGAAAAAAGAGAATGCATAAAACAGACCATATGGGTGTGAAGACCAGTAAGAAGACTGCAAAAAGAGTGGATCGCACGAAGATCATTAAGATTTAGACCTGATCTTGTAATAGCGTATGAGCGAAAGCCAGTAAATCAGCATGAATCTGGGTACCTTCAGGCAAAGTTCCTTTATCTACCGTTTTTCTGCCTTTTCCGGTCAATACTAAATGCGGACTTGCACCCAGAGCAATGCCTGCTTCTAAATCACGCAAAGAGTCGCCCACGATGGGTATCCCTAATAAGGGAAGGGTGCTGTCAGCTCTTTTATAACGCAGTGCAATTTCTTTCATCATCCCAGGAAGGGGTTTGCGACAATCGCACCCGCTCGAATCCATATGCGGACAAAAGAATATGCTGTCAATATGACCACCCAGGGGTTTGAGAAGTCTCTCCATCTTGCCATGCATCGCATGTAAGTCATTAATGCTGAAGTACCCGCGAGCTAAGCCAGATTGGTTTGTAGCGATAGCAATTTGATAGCCTGCTTGGTTTAGCAGTGCAATTGCTTCCAGACTTCCAGGTAGTGGGATCCACTCTTCGCTCGACTTGACATAATCATCCCGATCTTCATTGATCACTCCATCGCGATCCAGAATGATTAATTTCGAAGAGCTCAGGCTCATGCTAGTTTGCCGAGATCGGCAATCAGATTCATTTTCTGGTGAAGTTGTTGCAAGAGCGCTAGGCGGTTATCTCGCAACTCGGGATTAGGATCCATCACCATCACATCGGCAAAGAATTGATCAATTGGGGCACTTAAAGCGACAAGGCCTCTCAAAAATTCAACAAATTGACGCTTCTCATATGCAGAAGTTAATACAGGTGAAATGTTCTCAAGAGTCTGATAAAGAGCAATTTCAGCTGGCAATTGGAGTAATTGATGAGAGCAATTTGCTGGAATAGCAGTCGTGGTCTTCTTCAGGATATTGCTAATACGCTTATTGGCTGCTGCAAGTTGCGCAGCTTCGGCAAGATGATTAAATTCTCGTAGCGCTGTTAAGCGAGCGATTAAATCATTGATCTGTGATGGTGATTGACTCAATACAGCATCAATTTCCTCAGTGGTAAATGGTTTACCAGCAACAGATTGATCTCGTAAATAAGCGCGTAAACGATCAATTATGAATGCATAGATATCTTCAATCTTTGCTTTTTCTTGAACGTCTTTTTGTGTAAATTGTTGACGAGCCAATTCAATTAAATCGGGCAGGCTTAAGGCAAGATTTTTCTCGAGCAATAAACGGCAGATACCCAAGGCATGACGACGCAAAGCAAAGGGATCTTTATCGCCAGTGGGTGCAAGACCAACTCCCCAAATACCCACCAGAGTCTCCAGCTTGTCTGCAATCGCCAAGATTGTGCCTGTTTGAGTTTGCGGTAGAGCATCGCCAGCAAAACGGGGCATGTAATGTTCGCTGCAAGCCGAAGCTACTTCACAATCTTCACCATCATGTGTGGCGTAGTAGCGTCCCATAATGCCCTGTAGCTCTGGAAACTCACCAACCATATCAGTTAATAAATCAGTCTTAGCAATTTGCGCAGCACGACTAGCTAAATTGGTGTCGGCAGATAAGGCCTTAGCAATACCCACTGCGATAGCTTGAACACGTTTCATGCGTTCTTGCTGATTGCCGAGTTGGTTGTGATACACCACTTTTGCAAGATCATCTACACGAGAGGCTAGCGGACGTTTTTGATCCTGTTGGAAGAAAAAGCGTGCATCTGAAAGGCGAGGACGCACTACGCGCTCATTGCCAGAGATAATTGCCTCCGGCTTATCAGTCTCGATATTGGAGACAATTAAAAAGCGATTACGTAATCTCCCTTGCTGATCCGTTAATGCAAAATATTTTTGATTTGTTTGCATTGTCAGAATCAAGCATTCTTGGGGAACTTCCAAAAATTCTTGATCAAAATGACATTCATAGATTGCTGGCCACTCAACTAGTGCAGTCACCTCATCTAATAGGCTATCGGGCATTAAAACTAAGTCACCAGCGGCTGCCTTTAGCAAAGCTGCTTCGATGAACTCACGACGGTGATGAAAGCTTGGTAATACTTTTGCTTTATTGCTCAGTTCAGATTCATATTGGTCGGCAGCGCTAATTTGAATGATGCCTGGAGCCAAAAATCGATGACCCTCAGTTTGATTACTGGCATCAATTCCTAATGCGCTGATGTTCAGAATATTCTTGCCATGTAAGGCGGCAATACGGTGTGCTGGTCTTGCAAATTCAACACCTGCTAAATGGCCATTTTTTTGCAAGACCTGGTAATGCATCATCTTTGCGATGGGCAACTTACTTAAAGTTTGTTCCAGCGCTTGTTGAGCAGTTTGTTCCAGCGCTGCACCTTTTGCGATTACATTGAGATAGAGCGCTTCGTTCTTACCTTCACCAAATTTTTCTAGGGAAGCAATATCGATATCCACATATCCCAAGGATCCAAGCTTCTTTAGTAAAGGAGCTGTAGGCTTTCCTTGATCATCAAATGCAATACTAGTTGGCAATAACTTTTCTCTTACGGGATGATCGGGCGCTTGACTCAGAACCTTGGTGATCTGCACAGCAAGCCTGCGCGGCGTAGCATAACCAGTAGCTACAGAGGCTTCAGTAGCGAGTCCAGCTGATTTAAGCGAAGCAAAGATACCATCTCTAAAAGCATCGCCCAAGCGACGCAGTGATTTTGGTGGCAGCTCTTCAGTAAATACTTCGATCAGCAAGTCATCTGATGAAGAGGAGGTATTAGATGTGCTCATGATGATTGCGCTGCTGAAGATTTAACTTGACGTTGGCACATTGGGAACCCTAATTTTTCACGGGACTCAAAGTAGGCCTGCGCTACTGCGCGAGAAAGATTGCGAATACGCCCAATATAGGCTGCACGCTCAGTTACCGAAATAGCGCCACGGGCATCCAATAAATTAAAGGTATGGGCAGCTTTGAGAACCATCTCATATGCTGGCAATGCCAAAGGCACTTCCATTAAGCGCTTTGCTTCGCTTTCATAGTTGGTGAAGTTCGCAAAGAGTAGGTCAGTATTGGAATGTTCAAAGTTATAGCAAGACTGCTCAACTTCATTTTGGTGATACACATCACCATAAGAAATGCCATCTGCCCAAACGAGATCGTATACATTCGAGCAGTTTTGGATATACATTGCTAGGCGCTCGATACCGTAAGTGATTTCGCCTAAGACGGGCTTGCAATCAAGCCCTCCTACTTGCTGGAAGTACGTGAATTGAGTCACCTCCATACCATTGAGCCAAACTTCCCAGCCTAGACCCCATGCGCCTAAGGTGGGGTTTTCCCAGTCATCTTCTACAAAGCGTACATCGTTTTGCTTTAGGTCTAAACCTAAGGCTGCAAGTGAACCTAAGTAGAGCTCCAGAATATTTTCTGGAGCCGGCTTGAGCACCACTTGATATTGGTAGTAGTGCTGAAGGCGGTTAGGATTCTCTCCATAACGCCCATCTTTTGGTCTGCGTGAAGGTTGCACATATGCGGCTTTCCATGGCTCTGGACCAATGGCCCGCAGAAAAGTAGCTGTATGAGATGTACCAGCACCGACCTCAAGGTCAATAGGTTGCAAAAGGGCACAACCTTGTTGGTCCCAGTAATCTTGGAGTTTGAGAATGATTTGCTGAAAAGTAAGCATGATTAACCTGGCTAAGCCTTTGATTTTACATGGCCAAGCTAGCAAACGATCAAATAGCGCTTAAATTCGTTTTTGACGTAGAAAGCCGAAGATGAGTAGCAGGCAAGAAAGGCCCAAAATGGGCGCATTTCCCCAAATGACGTATGGGGTGAGACCTGAGTAAGTTTGAATCTTGGTGCTCAAAGAATCTTGGGTAAATTTAGGAAGTTGAGCTAAGACTTTTCCATCTGGACCAAGTGCCGCTGTAATCCCAGTATTGGTAGCTCGAAGTGCAGGTAGGCCAGTCTCTAATGAGCGCAATTGCGAGAGCCTGAGTTGCTGTTCTGGCGCTTGAGAATTTCCAAACCATGCCAGGTTAGTCATATTGATGAGGAAATTAACTGGTTGAACGCTATTTCTGAGGCGGGAGGCTAGCTCACCACCAAAAACATCTTCATAGCAAATGGTTATCGCGCCATGAATGGTTTCTTGGTTCGGGCGGTCGATGCTGATGGGTGGTTGATCTAACTTGCCACGAGCAAAGTCACTCATTGGTACATGGAAGGCATCCACAAACCAACGAAATCCTGGTGGTACGAATTCTCCAAAGGGTACTAGGTGGGATTTGTCATACTGATATCTGGGTAGGTTTGGTGAAAATCCCAATGCCCGATTGGAGTATTGCATTCCGTTGGTGCTAGGCACTTCACCAATGAGACCGATCAGTACATTACTTGAGCTTGCCAAAGAAAAAGATTGAATGGAATCTAATAGGCCTTGTGGAAGATTGCCCTGAGGCCAAGGGTAAGCTGTCTCGGGGATGATGATGAGTTCATCAGGCTGTTTAGTGATTGCATTTGTATAAAAAGCAAATTGCTCTGATATTGCCTCTGGATTAAATTTTAGACTTTGCTCAAAATTACCCTGAATTAAGCGCACACTGAGTGGCTCACCGATTGGATAGGTAAATGTAAAGAGGCTTGCAAGTTGTGAGAGAGCAATGGTGGAGATAATACAAATACCACTAAAGACTTTTTTATTTTTGAGTTGAAATATTTCCCAGGAAATCCAAATTAATAAAAAAGTGCATGCTAAGCCTCCAAAGATCGGCGCTACTGGAGCAAAGGGACCATTAATTTGGGTTTCAGCAAAACCCATCCATGGGAAGCCAGTAAATACAATGCCGCGAAGAAATTCTAGAATGACCCAGCTAGCCGCAAGCAAAATACCTGTCACTTTTGAGACTTTGAAAAATTTGAAGGATAGTGTTGCTAGAGCAAAATAGCACGCCATATAGCCTGATAGCATCAGTACAGCAGCAGCTGAAAGTAATACATTCATGCCGCCTACATCATGCAGACTAATGTATATCCACCATAGTCCTATAACAAAGTATCCAAGACCAAAAGCAAGACCTAAAAAAAGTTGACCCAACAGATTTAAGGACTGATGCTTGCTCATTTGCCACCACAGTAGCGCTAAAAGAGGGAGCTGAATCCATCCACCATAAGGTAGCTCTGCTGCGACTGCTAAGAGAGCGCCAAATATAAATAGTGTGAACAGATGAATGATTCTAGAGAATGGTCGCATCTGCAAATCACTCAAGGTAATCCTTAGTCGGATTTTTTAGGGAGTTGTCGCGCAAGCAAAATATGAATCTGTCTTGGATCAGCGCGTTGCACTTCAAATTCGATACTATCAATTTCAATACGTTCGCCCACTTTAGGTACTCGCCCTAAATGTTGGATCACTAGGCCTGCGACAGTTTCAATATCGTCTTCATCAAATTGCGTACCCAAAGCTTCATTAAACTGCTCGAGTTCAGTAATACCTTTGACTCGTATATCACCATTGTCTAGAGAAATGAGATTGTCAGCCTCATCATCGATGTCGTGTTCGTCTTCAATATCTCCCACGATTTGTTCAAGGACATCTTCAATCGTAATAATCCCTGCAATACCACTATATTCATCAACCACCATCGCTAAATGGTTGCGGTTGTCTTTGAAGTCCCTCAATAAAACACTTAATCTTTTTGACTCAGGAATAAATACAGCTGGACGAAGCCAATCGCGAACTTGAAAATCTTTTTCGCTAGAGTGACGCAATAAATCTTTGGCTAGTAAAGTCCCAATAACGTTGTCTTTATTCCCCTCAAATACCGGAAAGCGAGAGTGAGCTGCCGCTATAACATTTTTAATGATTTCAGTAAGAGGAAGATTGATATCGATCCAATCAATCTGCGCCCGGGGAACTAAGATATCGCGAGCACATAGTTGTCCAACCTGAAAGACGCCTTCAATCATGGAAAGGGCATCTGCATCAATTAAACCTTCGGTTTGCGCTTCACGGAGCGTTTCAATAAGCTCTTGGCGACGTTCTGCAGGATTAGTAGGTTGTGGCGTTAGAAAATCAGCCAGGCGTTCTAAAAGAGATTTATTGGGGTCAGGCATGTAGTAAGAATATCGTAGAAATGGGTCAGTTTAATGAAAGGGGTATGAATGCCCTAAAGACTGATGTAAGGATCTGAAAAACCTAGAGATTTGAGTAGAGCAACTTCGCGCCCCTCCATTTTTTTAGCTTCTTTTTCAATCTCATGGTCAAACCCTTGGGCATGTAAGCAACCATGAATAATAAGGTGAGCTAGGTGCGCTTTGAGGGTCTTGCCCTGCTCCTTCGCTTCTTGCCTGATGATGGGTAGGCAAAAAATGATATCTGCAAGCACCTGATTTTTCTTTAGCTCATAAGGAAAGGTCAGCACATTTGTTGCCCTGTCTTTATTTCTAAAGGCAGCGTTTAATCTTTTACCTTCTGCTAAATTGACAAATCGCAAGGTAATTAGGCCATCGCATCCAATAGTGCTTCGTACCCATTTTTGAATTAAAGCTGGGGAAGCAATTGCTGCCATTAACTTTTCAATAGCAGGACTTGCGTACTGAATATCAATTTCAAGTTTAGGCATGTGCGGTAATCATTTCACCTCTGAGGGTGTAGTTGAGTACTTCAGTAATCCTTATGTCCACTATCTCACCAATGAGAGATTCAAGCTCAAGATCAGGTTTGGCAAAATGAATGACGCGATTATTAGCTGCACGACCTTGAAGATTGACGCCATCCTTTGCTAAACCTTCAATCAATACTTGCTCTGTGTTACCCAACATTTTTTGGCTAATTTGATTACCTTGTGACTCGATTAGGGTCAGTAATGTTTGTAAGCGCTTTAGTTTTACTTCATAAGGAGTGTCATCTTGAAGATTAGCAGCAGGAGTTCCAGGGCGCGCGCTAAAGATAAAACAAAAGCTATTATCAAAATTGAGGTCTTCAACCATTGTTAGTAACTTGGCAAAGTCTTCATCAGTCTCGCCAGGGAAGCCCACAATGAAATCACTTGAAAGTGTAAGGTCTGGTCGCACAGCACGCATCTTCCGGATGATGCTTTTATATTCCAAGGCGGTATATCCTCGTTTCATCGCTGATAGCACTGAATCTGAAGCATGCTGAACAGGAAGGTGCAAATGACTAACGAGTTTAGGAACTTTTGCATACACATCAATCAAGCGCTGTGTAAATTCTTTAGGGTGACTAGTGGTAAAGCGAATGCGTTCTACTCCGGGAATCTCTGCGATGTATTCAATCAGCAACGCAAAGTCAGCAATCTCTTCGGTATTACCCATCTTACCGAGGTAGGCATTGACATTTTGGCCCAGTAGTACGATCTCTTTAACACCCCTCGAAGCTAAGCTAGCAACTTCAGTGAGAACATCATCAAAAGGGCGCGACACTTCTTCGCCGCGGGTGTAGGGGACCACGCAATAACTGCAATACTTAGAGCAGCCTTCCATAATTGAAACATACGCTGACCCACGTGTTTGACGTGATTGGGGTAGATGATCAAATTTCTCAATTTCTGGAAAAGAAATATCGACCTGAGATTTGCCGGTAATGCGTCGCTGCTTAATCAGATCCGATAGTCTGTGTAATGTTTGCGGACCAAACACGACATCCACATAAGGTGCTCTACTAATAATTTGCTGACCTTCTTGACTAGCAACACAGCCGCCGACACCAATTAATAGATCGGGCTTATTTTTTTTGAGCTCACGTAGGCGGCCCAAATCAGAGAAGACTTTATCTTCAGCCTTTTCCCGAATCGAGCAGGTGTTCAGTAGAACGACATCAGCATCTTCAGGAGTATTGGTGATAGTCATGCCTTCATCAGCATGAAGGAGATCAGCCATCTTGCCCGAGTCATACTCGTTCATTTGACAGCCAAAGGTTTTGATGTAGAGCTTTTTCATATGCCGTTCTCAGGTTTATAGCTGGGGGCCAAGCTCGAATTTTACAAAAAACAAATTACAGTAAGCGTAGAGCCAAAATAGCAACAATTGTTGG
>JBFZCO010000112.1:0-16033 GCA_041307885.1 Burkholderiales bacterium
CTTCTAAAACCTCCACTCTTGAGCTCACCCTCACCCAATCTTAAATAGTCGGATAAAGACAGTGTTTGCGCAATCTCATACAAAGCCTGTTGCTTTACTAAATTGGCGCGCACTCGAGAGAGGTCGCCCTCATCTAGATCAGAGTAACGCTCGTAGAGCATTTCAGCAACAACACAATTGAGTATGGAGTCACCCAAAAACTCAAGTCGCTCATTATTCTTTTTACTATGACTGCGATGGGTTAATGCCTGGTTAAGGAGCTCGGGCTTTTTAAATGTATAGCCCAAACGCGCTTGAAGCGGTGCAGTTTCAATAACGGCTCGGGCATTCATCGTATTACTCAAAACCGCCAATGCGGCCAAGATTTCCGAGGTTTAGCCAAACAAAGAAAGCCCTTCCTACAATATTTTTATCCGGGACAAAGCCCCAGTAGCGGGAATCAGCGCTGTTGTCGCGGTTATCACCCATCGCAAAGTAATGGCCTGGTGGAACGGTACAGATCAGTCCAGCATTTTGATATTGGCAATTCTCAAAACCAGGGAAACGCTCCGCAGGGAAACTACCTGCAGGACGATCTGGATCATTTAAGATGCCATGCTTGTTAGCGCCAAGATCTGCAGGATAGGCCTCTGTATAGCGCTTGGCATAGCGCATGTTTTCGGGATCAAGGTAAGGCTCGCCACCACTGTACTGCAAGGGCTGTCCATTGACAGTGAGACGCTTGTCCTGATACTGAACTGTATCGCCTGGCAGCGCGACAATCCGCTTGATGTAATCAATTGACTCATCCCGTGGATAGCGAAAGACAACAACGTCACCACGCTTAGGCGTTCCTAAATCAATCACCTTCTTATTAATCACAGGCAAACGGATACCGTAGGTAAATTTATTTACGAGAATGAAATCGCCAATTTGCAAAGTGGGGATCATAGACCCCGATGGGATCTTGAATGGTTCTGCAATAAATGAGCGCAGGAAAAATACCGCGCAAATTACTGGAAAGAAGCCCGCAGTATATTCAAGCCATAAAGGCATACGATCAATACCCTCTGCACGTCTTTGAGGGGCAAAGTAGAAGCGATCAGCAATCCAGGCAATGCCTGATACCACTACTAAGATAAAGAGAATCAGAGCAAAGTTCATTAATCATCTACCTGCAAAATGGCTAAGAAAGCCTCTTGTGGAATCTCAACGTTTCCTACCTGCTTCATGCGCTTCTTACCCTCTTTTTGCTTCTCAAGTAATTTGCGCTTACGAGAAATATCACCGCCATAGCATTTCGCTAAAACGTTTTTTCGTAATGCTTTCACGTTTTCACGAGCAACAATATTGCTACCAATTGCCGCCTGTATTGCCACATCAAACATTTGCCGTGGAATGATCCCCCGCATCTTGGCTACCACTTCGCGCCCTCGATGCTGGCTATTGCTACGGTGGACGATGACCGATAAAGCATCGACGCGCTCACCATTAATCAGGATATCTACCTTGACGACATCAGCGGGACGATATTCTTTGAATTCATAATCCATTGATGCATAGCCACGTGAAATCGATTTCATTTTGTCAAAGAAATCTAAAACAATCTCAGCCATTGGTAATTCATAAGTCAACTTAACCTGACGTCCAAGATAATTCATGTCCATCTGAATACCGCGCTTACCAACACACAAAGTAATGATTGAGCCAACATACTCTTGTGGCATGTACAAATTTACCGTCACAATAGGCTCAAGAATCGTATTGATTTTGCTAGCTTCAGGCATCTTTGATGGGTTATCCACCAAGATGATTGAACCATCAGATTGCTCTACCTGGTAGACCACTGTTGGGGCAGTGGTAATCAGATTCATGCCGTATTGGCGCTCTAAACGCTCTTGCACAATCTCCATGTGCAGCAACCCTAAGAAGCCACAACGAAAGCCAAAACCTAAAGCTTGTGAAACCTCTGGTTCATAGAGTAAAGAAGCATCATTGAGTTGTAACTTCTCCAACGATTCGCGTAATTGATCATACTCACTGGACTCCACTGGATAGAGACCGGCAAATACTTGCGGCTTGACTTCCTTAAAGCCTGGCAAAGGAGCAGAGGCAGGAACACGGCCTTGCTGTCCTGGAGAATGCGTGACTGTGTCACCCACCTTAGCTGCTTTTAATTCCTTAATACCAGCGATCACAAAACCAACTTGACCAGCAGATAACTCGGGGCGATCCACTGACTTTGGGCTAAATACTCCAACATGCTCAACTAAGTGACTGGAGCCATTGGCCATCAAGGTAATTTTTTCTTTAGGCTTTAGAGTGCCATTAACCACACGAACCAACATGACAACACCGACGTAATTATCAAACCATGAATCGATAATGAGTGCTTGCAAAGGATCTGAAACATTTCCTTTTGGTGGAGGGACTCGAGCAATCATCTCCTCAATCACATCTTCTACCCCCAAGCCCGTCTTAGCGGAGCATGTCACTGCATCAGATGCATCAATACCAATAACATCTTCAATTTCTTTTTTGGCACGATCGGGATCTGCCTGGGGCAAATCAATCTTATTGAGCACTGGAACAACTTCAACACCTAACTCAAGAGCCATGTAGCAATTGGCAACAGTTTGCGCTTCTACACCCTGACTTGCATCAACCACCAGCAAAGCACCTTCGCATGCAGATAAAGAGCGACTCACTTCATATGAGAAGTCGACATGACCTGGCGTATCAATCAAATTGAGGTTATAGATATTGCCGTCTTTTGACTTATATGTGAGAGCCGCTGTTTGCGCTTTAATAGTGATACCACGCTCACGCTCAATATCCATGGAGTCCAGAACTTGGGCTTCCATTTCACGATCAGAAAGGCCGCCGCATAATTGAATAATACGATCAGCAAGAGTAGATTTACCGTGATCGATATGGGCGATGATTGAAAAATTGCGGATTAAATCCATGGCGTCTTATTTGATCTTTAAAAAACGCCTTGTCAGAACGCACCACAATGATGCGCTGCAAAAAGTCGTCTTGGAATGATTGTAATGGGTGGCGCCACATTAGCGCCAAACCCATTTTTTCCGCTTAAAAAGCAAGGTTTTAGCTTATTTTGGCTTTACCGGAATGACCAGAGTGCTATCGGCCCGACGGATAAATATCGGGACAGACTTATTGGCGTCTAGACCCTTTACCAAACTCTCAAACTGCTTAATTCCAGTGATATCAGTATCCGCAATCCGAATAATCACATCTCCTGGACGAATACCTGCTCGAGCTAATGTCCCCTCACCCAGCCCAGTGACCTCAACTCCGCCACGAATACTGAGTTCACGCTTCTTACCCTCAGATAAGTCGGAAACTGTCACCCCTAAAGCATTGGCCGTTTTGCCATTGGTGCCAGGGCTATCACCTTTCTTCGTGCTCGCTTGAGTGGATTCTGTATCAGCGACTGCTACCATCAAATCCTTAGCTGAGCCCTTTCGCCAAACTTGCACGCTTGCAGAAGTGCCTGGTTTAGTCTCGCCCACGACTCTAGGCAAATCAGTTGATTTGGCAATATCACGCCCATTAAAACTCAAAATGACGTCGCCAGACTCGATGCCACCGAGTGCTGCAGGGCCGCCAGGCTCAACGTTACGAACATAAGCGCCACGTGGCTTGCCAAGACCTAAACTCTCTGCAACCTCTTTAGTCATTTCACCTAGGGCCACACCAATGCGCCCCCTTGTCATCTTGCCGTTTGTGCGCAACTGCTCGGCAACTCGCATTGCCTCATCAATTGGTATTGCAAAAGAAATGCCCATATATCCGCCTGAGCGACTAAATATCTGAGAGTTAATGCCAATCACCTGACCGGCAGTGTTGAGTAAAGGTCCGCCAGAGTTGCCGGGATTAACGGCAACGTCTGTTTGAATAAACGGCAAATAATCACCGGTGTCTCGACTCTTGGCGGACACAATACCTGCAGTCACCGTATTTTCAAGGCCAAATGGAGATCCTATGGCAAGCACCCATTCCCCGACCCGCACTTTAGAGGAATCCCCCAAAGATAATCGCGGCAAGTCACGAGCATCAATCTTGACAACTGCCACATCAGTTCGCTTATCCAAACCCAACAACTTCGCTTTATATTCACGCTTATCAGTCAGAGTGACGTAGATAGTGGTGGCACCCTCCACAACGTGGGCATTTGTCAAAATTAAGCCATTAGAGTCAATGATGAAACCTGATCCAACCCCGCGATCAGCTTCTTGAGGTTTGCCTGAATTTGGTTGACCTTGCTTTGGAGCATTGCCATTTGGCAATCCAGGAATGGGCACACCAAAAAAACGTCTAAAGAACTCTGCTTGATCCTCCGGCATGCCGGGGATACCGCCTTGAGCCTGTTGCACCACTACCTTTTCGGTTGTGCGGATATTGACGACGGCAGGACTAGCGCGCTCGACCAAATCCGCAAAATCGGGAATGGATACGCGAGGGGTTTGCGCTGATACGGCAGGGATAAACGCAACTTGACCAAGACCGAAAATCATCAAGAGCGTAAGAAAGTACTTTTTCATATTGCTATAAACCTACTTGGTAAAAACCAATAAATGAGTTGGGGATGTAACTTAGTATGAATATTAGGTCAATTTGCCAAAAATCAAGGTACCGTTAGTACCCCCAAAGCCAAAGTTGTTTTTGATGGCATGGTCAATCTTGACGTCGCGAGCTGTATTGGCGCAGTAGTCCAAATCACACTCTGGATCTTGATTAAAGATATTGATAGTTGGTGGCGATTTTTGGTTATGAAGAGCCAAAATAGTAAAGACAGACTCCAAGCCACCAGCACCGCCCAAAAGATGGCCTGTCATAGACTTCGTGGAGTTGACCACAACGTTCTTTGCATGATCGCCTAATGCAGCCTTAATGGCACCGGTTTCATTCTTATCACCCAGTGGGGTGGATGTGCCATGAGCATTGATATATTGAATTTGATCGGTATTTAAACCTGCATCACGCATTGCATTAACCATGCAACGACGCGGCCCATCCATATTGGGTGCAGTCATGTGATAAGCATCGCCACTCATACCGAAGCCTAAAAGCTCACAGTAAATTTTGGCACCACGCGCTTTGGCATGCTCATACTCTTCCAGCACAATCACACCAGCACCTTCGCCCAGAACAAAACCATCACGGTCTACATCCCAAGGGCGTGAAGCCGTTGCTGGATCATCATTACGAGTAGAGAGTGCACGGGCTGAGGCAAAACCACCAACCCCAAGAGCAGAAATCGTTGATTCAGCGCCACCAGCCAGCATGACATCTGCATCACCATATTGAATTAAGCGCGCAGCCAAACCAATACTGTGCAAACCGGTAGTACATGCAGTTACTGCGGCCACATTTGGACCTTTAAGTCCAAATAGGATACTCAAATGCCCCGAAATCATATTAATGATTGATCCTGGCACAAAGAATGGAGAAATACGACGTGGACCACGAGCCAAGAGCTCAGCCCCAGTCTCTTCAATCATTGGCAGACCGCCAATGCCTGAGCCAACCATTACACCAATACGCTCAGCGTTTTCCTCAGTGACCTGAAGGCCACTATCGCGAATGGCTTGCGTACCAGCAGCAATGCCGTAATGGATAAAGGTATCCATATGGCGCGCTTCTTTGGCAGAAACATATTCTTCGACATTGAAGTCTTTCACCTCACCAGCGAAATGCACGCTCAGTGGAGTATGGTCAAACTTCGTAATAGTAGCTACGCCGGATTTGCCCGCAAGCAAATTAGACCAAGCTACATCAACAGAATTCCCAACAGGTGAAATAAGACCTAGGCCGGTAACGACAACCCGGCGACGGCCATTTGATGCTGACACAGTAATAGCGTTTAACTAAGCCGGGGGAATTAACCCTGAGCTTTAGATTTAGCGAAATCGATAGCGAGCTGAACGGTAGTGATTTTTTCAGCTTCCTCATCAGGAATTTCGATGCCGAATTCGTCTTCTAAAGCCATTACAAGCTCAACAGTGTCAAGAGAGTCTGCGCCTAAGTCATTCACAAAAGAAGATTCATTTTTGATATCTGCTTCCGAGACGCCCAATTGCTCAGCGACGATCTTCTTAACGCGTTGTTCGATGTTATCCATTAAGTCCCCCAAGGGTTGTAAAAAAACGATGAAAAGGATTTTATCAGCTTGGCGGACTGAATTAGCAAATCCGCCAAAAAATGACCAAATTCCTGCTTTGAATTTACGCTAAATAGAGGCCGCCATTCACATGTAGGGTATTACCCGTAATGTATCCAGCAGCTGGAGAGGCTAAAAAGGCCACAGCCTGGGCTACATCCTCTGGACTTCCTAAGCGCGCCAAAGGAATATTTGCTTTTAAAGCGTTTTGCTGCTCTTCGCTTAACGCCCGCGTCATATCAGTATCAATAAAGCCTGGAGCAACGCAATTCACAGTGATATTGCGACTACCAATCTCACGAGCCAATGCACGCGTCATACCAGAAACGCCTGCTTTTGCAGCAGCATAATTTGCCTGACCTGGATTACCCATATGGCCAACAATTGAAGTGATATTAATAATGCGGCCCGCACGTGCCTTCATCATCGGCCGCATTACTGCCTGGGATAAACGAAATACCGCACTTAAATTGGTGTCGATAACATCGGTCCATTCATCGGTCTTCATGCGCATCGCTAGGTTATCGCGTGTGATACCTGCGTTATTGACCAAAATATTGATGCCACCAAAATCCTTAACAATCGCATCAATAATCTCTTCACACGCTTTTGGATCAGTCACATTCAACACCGCACCACGACCTCCGCTAGCTTGTAAGCGCTCATTAATCGCTTTTGCTCCATCAGCAGAGGTAGCGGTACCAATGACTTTCGCGCCACACTTAGCCAACTCATCTGAAATTGCTTGACCAATACCGCGCGATGCACCAGTTACCAATGCAATTTGTCCGCTTAAGTCGAGATTCATATTTATCTTCCGTTGTTTCTTGATGACTGATTGTTCGTTTTTGACTTGCTTTTTTACTTTACTGCAGTCAAAGCTTCATTAAGACTGGTTTCATCAAAAATAGGTAGTCCAATCACTTTTTCATTAATACGCTTAGTCAAGCCAGCTAAAACTTTTCCAGGGCCGCATTCAATCACCTGAGTAACACCTTGAGCTGCCATCGCATGAATAATTTCTTGCCAACGTACAGGCTTAGCAGCTTGGCGAACTAAGGCATCTTTAATAGCTACTGGGTCATTGAGGATTTCAACATCAACATTGTTAATGACTGAAATCACCGGAGTCTTAAATTCAATATTGGCTAAGTAGGCTTTTAACTTTTCAGATGCGGGTTGCAATAAAGAGGAGTGAAATGGCGCAGACACCGGCAAAGGGAGTGCGCGCTTTGCGCCTGCCGCCTTAAGTAACTCACAGGCTTTGGTCACAGCATCGCTACCACCAGCAATCACCACTTGACCTGGTGCATTAAAGTTCACTGCCTCTACGACGCCACCTGAGGCAAGCGCTGCTTCAGCGCAGACCGTCTTCACTACCGCATCGTCTAAACCTAAAATTGCTGCCATACCCCCCGTGCCAACTGGTACAGCGGTTTGCATTGCCTCTGCACGAAAACGCACAAGCGGCACAGCATCTTTAAAAGAGATGACGCCAGCAGCAACCAAAGCAGAGTACTCGCCTAAGCTATGACCTGCCATTACTTTGGGAACCGCTCCACCAGCGGCCAACCAAGCACGATAAAACGCAATTGCTGCAGTTAACATCACCGGCTGTGTATTGGTAGTCAGTGCAAGCGCCTCTGCAGGACCCTCTGCTATCAGCTTGGCAACATCTTCACCTAAGGCTTCGGAGGCCTCTACCAGCGTCTCACGGACTTCAGGGCGCTGGGCGATCGTATTGAGCATCCCAACAGACTGGGAACCTTGGCCAGGAAACACAAATGCAAATGTCATAGAAATATTCGCTAAGTAAATGTTAAATAAATACTTTTTCTTTAATACTTGATTGCTACCGCGCCCCAAGCAAATCCACCGCCCACACCCTCTAACAAAAGATGTTGACCTCGTTGAATTTGACCAGAGCGCACACCAGCATCAAGCGCTAGCGGAATAGAAGCAGCGGAAGTATTACCATGCTCGTGCACAGTCACAATGACTTTGTCCATCGACATGCCCATCTTACGTGCAGTACTTTCCATAATCCGAATATTCGCTTGGTGAGGAACTAACCAATCGATATTCTCAGGCTTTAAGTTAGCCTTTTCAAGTGCTTCATGAGCAACCTGCTCAAGCACTTTGACAGCCAACTTAAACACGGCTTGACCGTCCATTGTCATAAATGGAGATCCATGGACTTGACCATTGCCGGCACGACCAGGAACACACAAGATGTCACGCTGACTACCGTCAGCATGCAAAGCTGTAGACAAAATACCGGGCTCTGCAGATGCTTCAAGAACTACCGCTCCAGCACCATCACCAAATAATACTGAGGTAGTGCGATCTTCAAAGTTCAAAATCCGTGAGAAGGTTTCAGCACCAAGCACAAGCACCTTTTTATAAGTACCCGTTCGAATAAACGCATCTGCAATTGCCAAAGCGTAAGTAAAACCAGCGCAGACTGCTTGCACATCAAATGCAGCGCAATTAGTGTGAGCGCCCAACTTATCTTGCACAACGCAAGCAGTACTCGGAAAACCCCCTAAATGATCGGGTGTTGATGTCGCCAAAATAATCAGATCCAAATCTTCTGAGGTGCACGCTGCACTTGCTAATGCAGCTTTGGCAGCCTGAACTGCCAAGTCACTGGTTAATTGATTGTCGGCTGCAAAATGTCGCGCAGAAATACCGCTACGCGACACAATCCACTCATCACTCGTCTCAAGGCCAATTTTTGCTAGACGCTCTACAAGATCTTGATTAGTCAAACGTAGCTCGGGAAGATAGCTACCAGTACCTGCCACCCTTGAATATGTTGTCATGATTATTTTGTCTCCACCACAAAAGCTTGAGCAATACGCTCTACCATGCGATTTTTTGCTGCCTCATAGGCGCGATCCAAAGCAAATCCAAATGCAAAACGATCTGCTGATCCATGGCTCTTGATGACGCAGCCACGCAAGCCAAGGAGAACAGCCCCGTTATAGCGGCGATGATCAACCCTCTTACGAACACGCAATAAAGGAACCATAGCGCACATGGCCATCAACTTTGTAAGCCATGAGCGATTAAATTCTTCGCGAATCATGCCGCTCATCATCTTGGCCAAACCTTCACTTGCCTTTAACACCACATTACCTACAAACCCATCACAGACCACAATATCCGTGGTGCCCTTAAAAATATCATTGCCTTCTACGTTGCCGTAAAAATTGAGGTTCGTTTGGCGCAATAATTCACTTGTCTGTTTGACAACCTCATTACCCTTGATAACCTCTTCGCCGATATTGAGCAAACCAATTGAAGGGGATTTTGTCCCATCAACTACTTGAACCATTACATTAGCCATTTGTGCAAATTGCACTAAGTGCATAGGCTCGCAATCTGCATTCGCTCCCAAATCCAGCATAGTAGTACCGCGACCCTTTTCATTGGGAATCGCAGTAGCAATCGCAGGACGATCAACACCCTCAAGGGTTTTAAGAACATAACGTGAAATAGCCATCAAGGCGCCAGTATTGCCAGAGGAAATGATGGCATCAGCCTTGCCATCTTTTACTAGCTCGATAGCAATACGCATGGAAGAATCTTTTTTACGACGTAGGGCTACTTCAATGGGGTCATCCATCAAAACCACTTCGGCTGCAGAAATGATATCAATACGGTCTAGTGGTGCTTTGGAGTATTTACTCAGAGCTTGCTTGAGCAACTCCGGATTACCCACCAAGGCAATCTTCACATCAGAGTGTTTTTCGAGAAAATCACAGCAAGCGGGCACCGTGACAACTACACCGTGATCTCCACCCATGGCATCGATAGCAAGAGTGACGCTCATAAAATCATGAATTGCTGCAAGGGGGCTTTATTCAAGAAAAAAGCGGCTTTGATTGGAGCCGCTTCGATCTTTTTAGACTAAAAAATTAGTCGTTTTTAGTTTTAACAACTTTACGGCCACGATAGTAGCCATTTGGTGAGATGTGGTGACGCAGATGAGCTTCACCAGTAGTGGCTTCCACAGCCGTAGCAGGTGCGGTCAAAAAGTCGTGCGCACGATGCATGCCACGTTTGGAAGGTGATTTTTTATTCTGTTGGACGGCCATATTGAACTCCTAAGCAAGGCGACATTCTAGCATGGAAAATACGCTAAATACTTGATTTGCTGTTCATTTAGGATCAGAGTAAGCAGCATTATGAAGCCCTGCTGACTAATTTTTCTTCATATTTTTCAATATGTTAAAGGGATTTTCAGGCTTTTCAAGCCCGTCTATTGCAGCTCCAGCCTCGCCAAATAGCGCCGCATTGATCTCACAAGCACCCTCGGGATGCTTGGGAATAAGGGGTAAAGACAACAGAATTTCATCCTCAATCAGCCCCAGAAGGTCAAAGTGCTGACTGGCAACCAAAGGTTCTAGCTCATCATCCTCAATTGGGTAAGCATCAGCCTGAGCCTCAGTGGCAACGAGGACAAATTGACGCTCCAGATTCAAATCTAGACCGTAATCCTGTAAACAGCGCTGACAAACCACATTAATTCGACCTTTTAAGCCCAAATCAAGTATTTGGTGGGGCTCTGAACCAGGGGAATTGACCAAATGAGTTGCCACTTTCCAATAAAATCCATCCTCTTTATCAATCTTTGAGGCTTCTTGGGCAACCCTAGGTAAGCTGGAGATTGGTAAATATCCAGCCCCAATGAGAGGCTGAGAGGTGCAAAAATCGACCTTGCACAAAGCGCTAGGATCATTAGATAGTTCGATTTGAGGTAAAACTTGATTACGATTCATGGCATCAGTCTAAATGAAGGCTTAAGAGAAAGTACAAGTAGTAATGAGTCATCCCACAAAAAAACTAATTCTGGCATCCACCTCGATCTATCGTCGAGAGCTCTTAGAGCGTCTACGCATCCCTTTTGATGTCATCTCGCCCAAGGTTGATGAAACTCCTCTCTCTGGTGAAGGCACCGTGGATCTAGCCTTACGCTTAGCCAAAATGAAAGCTGCTGCGGTAGCTAAAGATCACCCTGAAGCCTGGGTGATTGGCTCCGATCAAGTTGCCGATCTTCATGGAGCTGCCATTGGTAAACCAGGTAACTTTGAGCGTGCAATGGCGCAACTTCAACTGATGCGTGGTGAAACTGTGACTTTTCAAACGGCGCTATGTCTCATGCGCGGTGATGTAGAAACAACAATCAATATTCCTACGGAAGTGACCTTTCGCAAAATAGCTGACGATGTTCTGGAAGCCTATCTCCATGCTGAAGAGCCCTACGACTGTGCTGGTAGCGCCAAATCTGAAGGCTTAGGCATCTCGCTCTTAGAATCCATTAAGAGCGATGATCCTACTGCCTTAATTGGCTTACCACTCATTGCCTTAAGCAGTTTGCTACGCAATGCAGGTTTCGCAATCCCATCCAAAACTTAAAACATTCAAACTTCAGAATCGCTAGAAAAAAATCAATGACCAAGCTCGGCACTCTTTATTTAGTTCCCAACACATTAGGTGATGATGGTCGAGTTGAGCAATTGCCCTGGGTACTTCCAAACGAAACAATTACACAATCTGCCAAACTAAAACATTGGATTGTGGAAGACGCCAAAACGGCACGAGCATTATTAAAGTCCATTGATAGCATCGCTCCACTAGTTTGCACAATTCAGGAAATGCAAATGAGCGAATGGCGAGGTGCTGCGCGCAATGCTAAGTATGGCGATTCCGTAAAGCCTGCTGATTTACTAAAGCCTTTACTGGCTGGGAACGATATGGGTCTGATGTCAGAGGCAGGTGTACCGGGGGTTGCAGATCCTGGAGCAGAGCTGGTCTTGGCTGCACACAAGCTAGGGGCTAGAGTAAAGCCGCTGGTTGGCCCAAGCTCCATCTTGCTTGGCCTCATGGCGAGTGGCTTAAACGGGCAGCGCTTTGCGTTTCAAGGTTATCTGCCCCATGACACCCATGAGCGAATCGCAAAACTAAAACAATTAGAAACTGAATCTCGAAAGTTGCAGCAAACTCAAATCTGGATTGAGACACCCTATCGCAATACTGCGATGCTGATGGCTTGCTTAAATTCCTTAGCACCACAAAGCCTACTCTGTCTTGGTGTAGATCTCAGTCTTAATTCCGAAACGATCACCACACTATCGATTGCCGACTGGCGTAAGCGTTATCCAAGTGAAGCTGCGTGTAGTACATTGCAAAATAGGCCAGCTGTTTATCTACTGCTAACCTAAACCTCAAGAAGAACTTAGAAAATTTACTGGGCCGCCATGGAAAATAAACCTTCAAAATTACAACGACTTTTACTAAAAGCAAGGCCCAGACTTGTATATTCAGTAATTGTTGGGTTCATCACCTTTACCTTGCTGGAGGGTCACCACCCATCAACCCGCTTTTTGATGGCTTGGAGCGCTGCCTCACTAACTTATTTGGCTCTGGTATTTCTGATGATGCAGTTTTTCAATGGGAAAAAAATTGCATCTATCAGTGAACATCAAGATGATGGTCAATTATTGATTTATGTTATTTCATTACTAGCAAGCGTAGTCAGCCTAGCAGCTATTTTTATTCACGTGGGAGGTGCGGAGGAAATACCGCTAAAGGATAAAGCTCTGGGAGTGCTGATGACAGGCGCAACGTTTTTTATCTCTTGGCTAGTATTGCATACGGCCTATACCCTTCATTACGCTCACGCTTACTATACGTATCTAAATGATGCTTCGGAATTTCCCCCGCTCATCTTTGTTGGAACCCGACAGCCATCCTACTCAGACTTTTTCCATTTCTCCATAGTCATAGGAATGACCTGCCAAACCGCTGATATCGTTATCGTTGAGCCGAAAATTCGGAACTTAGTGACAGCACACAGTCTGTTGTCCTTCATTTTTAATGCAACCCTGCTGGGACTCACAATGGGCTTGGTCGGTGGCCTCCTAAGCTAGCACCCCAACAAACCCTACTACTTGAGATCAGGCGTCTTTATCAAAGCTTTACCAGCGGCAGCACCAACCTCAGCACCAAAACGCTTGGCAACCCGTTCTGCGAAATTTTCCTTCATGGTGTAGTCGAGAATATCGGGGGCTTTAAAGACATCGCGCGCGACGGTTTCTACAGTTCCATAACCATCAGCCAAGCCAATTTTGATGGCTTGCTCTCCATTCCAAATACGGCCCGAGAACATCTCTGGCGTTTCTTTTAAACGATCGCCGCGCCCTACTTTCACCACATCAATAAATTGTTGATGAATTTCATCGATCATGGTTTTAATCATTTCCACTTGCTGTGGATTTTCTTTGGAAAAAGGATCCATCATGCCCTTATTAGACCCCGCTGCAATCATGCGCCGGGTAACACCTAACTTCTCCATCAGACCAGTAAAACCAAAACCCTCCATGATGACCCCGATAGATCCAACGAGGCTTGCCTTGTCGACTAAAATCTGGTCGCCTGCCACTGCCACATAGTAGCCACCCGATGCGCATATGTCCTCAACAACTACATAAAGTGGCTTACTTGGATAGAGCTTACGTAAACGATAAATCTCATCATTAATCATGCCGGCTTGTACTGGAGAACCTCCAGGACTATTAATACGCAGTATTACGCCAGCACTATGTTCATTTTCAAATGCCGCTACCAATGATGAGTTGATATCTAAGGCATTCGCCATAGAGCTCGATGAAATTTCACCCTCAAGAGAAACAAGTGCAGTGTGCTTTTCTGTACCCATTCGACCGACCGGTACTTGAAAGTCAAAGACGGCAAGAATGGCGCCAATAAACACTACTAAGGTTAGCACCCGGAATACCGCCTTCCACCGGCGTGCTTTGCGTGTCTCTTTTAAATTTTCAAGTAAGAGATGTTCAAGTGCCTGACGCTCCCAATTTTGGTTCACGTTATCAGATTGATTTTGATCCATGTCTTTTATTCCTTAGGGACAGTAAGATTTTCTTTAAGCCATTGGGCGAGTTGAGGAACATCATCAACATGCGCTAATGATGGCGCTTCTTTTAGGGTGCTGGGGGGATGCGCCCCATATGTAACAGCAATGGCATCGACGCCAGCATTTGCAGCCATATCCAGATCATGCGTCGTATCGCCAATCATGAGCATGCGTCGAGTTGGTACCTGCATCACATCAGATAACTCTAAGAGCATTCCAGGATGGGGCTTGGAAAATGATTCATCTGCAGTGCGTGTTTCATGAAACAAATGCTCAATCTGATGATGTTGCAAGGAGCGATCTAGACCGACTCGTGATTTACCGGTAGCAACACCCAATAAATAACCATCTTCTCGCAAACTACCTAATAACTCTCGTACACCAGTAAACAAATGTAGCTCATGATCCTTTGCTAAGTAGTGATAGCGAAAGCGATCAGTCAACTTTGGAAAGTGAATTGGCTCAATCCAGGGAACCGCTCTTCTCAATGAATCTTGAATACCCAAACCTATCACAGAGCTTGCAAGCAAATCGTCGGGCTCTTTAAACCCCAAATCTCGACAAGACTGCTGAATACACTGCACGATGGTTGGCGTGGAATCCATAATCGTTCCATCCCAGTCCCATACTATCAGGTCATAACGACGATCTGGCTTTTGTTCTTTAATCATGATGAGTTTCTTCAAAGGTTTTCATCATGGCAGCAAACTCAGCAGGCAAAGGGGATTCGATACGCATCTTTTCACCAGTTCGAGGATGAGTAAAGCCAGCTAAGTGAGCATGCAGGTAAAGACGTTTTGATTTAAGCGCCTTGTCTTGGTCTTCAAATCCATACTTATCATCTCCAAGGATGGCATGACCGAGCTTTTGCAGATGAACCCGAATCTGATGAGTGCGACCTGTTTTCAACTGGGCTTCGGCCAAGGTGATGGCAATACCATCACGCTGCATTGTCTTGGTTACACGTAAGGCGGTATGACTTGGTAAACCATCTGGATCCACCCGAACACGACGCTCGCCATTGGCCAATAAGTATTTATGTAAAGGAAACTTCAATTGCATCACGCCAGCGCCCTGAGTAATTTCACCATGAGCCAGCAGGTAATAACGTTTATCCGTCTGCCCCTCACGAATCTGCCGATGCAACTCAACTAAAGCACTTCTCTTTTTAGCAAGTAGAAGTACTCCTGAGGTATCGCGGTCCAAACGGTGAACTAATTCCAAAAACTTCAATTCTGGACGAGTAATGCGCAAAGTTTCAATGACGCCAAGAGCAATACCTGAACCGCCATGAACAGCCAAACCCGCGGGTTTATTCACAATGAGTAAGGCCTCATCCTCATACAGAATCGGCATCTTGTCGGAATAACCTTGGGCTCGCGATTTTGTTTGGGCAGTATTGACTGCTGCCATTTGCGCCGGCTCTGCAATTCGGACTGGGGGCAGCCTAACAATATCTCCCTCAATTAGACGGGTTGTTGGCTCAGCGCGTTTTTTGTTAACCCGCACCTCACCAGAGCGAATAATGCGATAGACGTGACTTTTGGGAACCCCTTTTGCCCAGCGCAGCAGGTAGTTATCCAAGCGTTGACCAGCCTCCTCTGGACCAATGGTCTGAAGATGTACTGCAGCCGCAGCGGCTGTTTTTAGCGGTAAGGGCCTGGAAACGGGTTCGGATTTCATGATTTATCTCTCTTGCCACCTTGATTGGGGGTGACAAGGGACTTAACAATACCCCATTGTCATTCAACTTGTGCCGTATAATCAACGCTCTAGCCAATTTATTGACTAGATCCTAGCCTGAAAACAGGTTTGAATCGTGGAGCTTGGAGTCGCCCTTAATAGACTCCCGGGGTTGCCCCTCCCCCGTTGTAATGAGGCGCAGGGTTAGTGTGCCGTATGCCGCGACCCGCGATTAGAAGACAGTT
>JBFZCO010000113.1:0-11499 GCA_041307885.1 Burkholderiales bacterium
CGTAAGCCTCATCATCCTCGGCATATACCGTAACTAGTAGCTTATCCTTGGGAAGCTTGAAGACTTCGGTGAGCAACTCCCAAGCAAATCCAATAGCGTCCTTCTTGAAATAATCCCCAAAGGAGAAATTTCCCAGCATTTCAAAGAAAGTGTGATGGCGAGCTGTGTAGCCAACATTATCCAAATCATTGTGTTTTCCGCCGGCCCGAATACACTTTTGCGCTGTTGTAGCCCGGTTATAGGGACGCTTATCAAAACCTAAAAAGACGTCTTTAAACTGATTCATCCCCGCATTGGTAAATAACAAAGTTGGGTCATCCCCAGGAACTACAGGGCTAGATGGAACAATTTGATGGCCTTTTTGGGCGAAATAATCCAGGTATGCCTGGCGAATTTGGGAAACTTTCATGAGAATAATTATCGCATTGGCACTAGTTAGGGGGCAAACCCTTCACAATCCTCCCCTTTCCTGCCTTACAATCCCGTTACATCAATAAATAGATCGACATTTAAGTCGATATTTGAGGAGCTCAATTTGAAAATTCGTAATCAACGAGATTTTGGCGCCGGCATCATGTATATGGTGATTGGCCTATTTTTTGCAGGAATCGCAACTACCTATTCCATGGGCACCGCCGCGAAGATGGGCCCAGGATACTTTCCCTTCGCCCTTGGGATACTGATGTTCTTGCTAGGTCTTTTGGTTCTCGTGAGCTCGCTTAGAGCTAGTGCCGCCATTGATCAAATTCCAAAATTTAATTGGAGAGTGATCGGCATCATTACTGGGTCCATTTGCCTTTTTGGCATCCTATTGCCAACTATGGGGGTCTTAGTGGCTATTTTTGCCTTGGTCTTTGCATCCTCAACAGCGAGCAAAGAATTTGGTTGGAAAGCAGCAACCTTAAATTCCATCGTGTTGATGATCTTTGTCTATCTGGTGTTTATTGTTGGCCTCAAGCTGACTTTCCCAGTTTTACCGTTCTTTTTCGAATAATCACTGGGAACTAGAAAAATGGAATTATTTAACAATCTCGCTCTCGGATTTGATACGGCATTTACGCTTCAAAACCTCATGTATTGCTTCATCGGCTGCCTTTTAGGCACGCTCATTGGGGTGCTCCCCGGCCTAGGACCAATTGCTACGATTGCCATGCTCCTGCCAGCTACATATGCACTGCCTCCGATTGCAGCATTAATTATGTTGGCCGGCATCTATTACGGCTCACAATACGGTGGTTCAACTACGGCTATTTTGCTCAATATTCCGGGGGAAACGTCCTCGGTGGTAACGGCAATTGATGGCTACCAAATGGCTAAAAATGGGCGTGGGGGTGTTGCACTCTTTACAGCTGGTATGGGCTCATTCTTTGCTGGTTGCGTGGCTACTTTGGTTTTAGCTGCTTTTGCTGCGCCTCTTTCTGAGCTCGCCTTCAAGTTTGGTCCTGCCGAGTACTTCTCCTTAATGGTTTTGGGCTTAATTGGTGCAGTGGTTTTAGCCTCAGGCTCCCTCATTAAAGCAATTGGCATGATCATTCTAGGTCTGCTTATGGGCTTAATTGGGACAGACGTGAACTCTGGTGTTGCTCGCTACTCCTTTGATATCCCACAATTGAGTGATGGCATTGGCTTTGTAAGCGTGGCCATGGGCGTCTTTGGTTTTGCTGAAATCATGGGCAATTTGGAGAAAAAAGGGGATGACGAAGGCTTCCTCAATAAAGTTACCTCCATGATGCCAACCAAAGAAGATATCAAGCGCATGGTTCCATCGATCTTGCGCGGCACAACCATTGGCTCATTTTTAGGCATCCTGCCTGGCGGTGGTGCGGCCTTAGCGGCATTTGGCGCCTATTCAGTTGAAAAAAAATCTTCCAAACACTCTGCTGAATTTGGCAAAGGTGCGATTGAAGGCGTTGCCGGTCCAGAGGCGGCCAATAATGCGGCAGCTCAAACCTCTTTCATTCCATTGCTTACCTTGGGTATTCCTCCAAATGCAGTGATGGCTTTGATGGTAGGCGCTATGACTATTCATAACATTCAACCAGGCCCACAAGTGATGACCAGCAACCCTGCCCTATTCTGGGGTCTGATTGCCTCCATGTGGATTGGTAACGTTATGCTAATCCTCTTGAACTTACCCTTGATTGGTATCTGGGTAAAGCTCTTGAAAGTTCCCTATCGCCTGATGTACCCAGCAATACTGGTGTTCTGCTGTATTGGTGTCTTTACAGTAAATAACTCAATATTTGACGTTTATGTCACTGCAGGCTTTGGTTTAATTGGTTATCTCTTTTTCAAGCTCGGTTGTGAACCAGCACCATTACTTCTAGGCTTTGTCTTAGGCCCCATGATGGAAGAGAATTTCCGTAGAGCTTTACTCCTTTCACGCGGAGACTTTACAACCTTCTTTACGCGCCCCCTATCACTAGGCTTACTCATCGCAGCTGCTTTACTCGTTGTGATCGTAGCCCTACCTGCCGTGAAGAAAACCAGGGAAGAAGCTTTCGTAGAAGAGTAAGCTCCTCTTGTACGAATGAAACAGGCCCGCAAGCGATTGCGGGCTTTTTTCTTTTAAGGATGGAGTTTTCTCTACAATGATCCCATGTCTCAAGATAGCAAACCCTCCAAGCCTGCTACCGGCTCAGTAGCCGAACCTTCTAATTTCTTGCGTCAGATCATTGATCATGACCTAGCCAGTGGCGCTTATCAAAACCGCACCGACAGAGAAGGACGAGCTATTCCTTCCATCATTACCCGTTTTCCACCAGAACCAAATGGCTACCTCCATATTGGTCATGCCAAAAGTATCTGCCTCAACTTTGGCTTAGCCAGCGATTACAGCACACAAGCTGGTGGTGCGCGTTGCAATATGCGCCTTGATGACACCAATCCTGTTAAAGAAGATGTTGAGTACGCCGATAGTATTTTGGATGCAGTCAAATGGCTTGGATTTGATTGGGGCACACATCTTTACCACGCGAGTGATTACTTCGATCAGCTCTATGCGTTTGCAGAACTACTCGTTGAAAATGGCAAAGCCTATGTCGATAGCCAAAGTCCGGATGATATTCATATTAATCGGGGCAACTTTGGCCAAGCTGGTAAAAACAGCCCCTACAGAGACCGCACTCCCGCTGAAAATCTTGCGCTCTTTCGTGAAATGCGTGATGGCAAATACAAAGATGGTGAACACGTTTTACGGCTCAAGATTGATATGGCGCATCCCAATATTGTGATGCGTGATCCGGTGGTATATCGCATTCGCCATACCGATCATCACCGTACTGGCAGTAAATGGTGCATTTATCCTTTGTATGATTTCACGCACTGCATATCGGATGCACTTGAGAATGTTTCACATTCTATTTGCACGCTTGAGTTTGAAAATAATCGTCCACTTTATGACTGGGTTGTTGCCTCATTAGCCCAACTTGGAGTTTTCAAAAACCCTGTCCCACATCAATATGAATTTGCTCGCCTCAATTTAACTTACACCATTACTAGTAAGCGCAAGCTTCTTCAGTTGGTGGAAGAAAAGCATGTTGATGGCTGGGATGATCCGCGTATGCCAACTATCGTTGGAATTCGTCGCAGAGGCTATACACCGGAGAGTATTCGCTTGTTCTGTGAGCGCATTGGGGTCTCTAAGGCTGATAGCTGGATTGATATGAGTACCTTGGATCAAGCCTTACGAGATGATCTTGAAGCTAAAGCTCCACGCGCTACTGCAGTTCTTAAGCCGCTCAAACTCGTGATTGACAACTTTGATGCAAACGCAAGTGAACCCTGCTCAGCACCTCGTCACCCGCAACATCCAGAATGGGGTAATCGCGAATTTCATTTCACCCGTGAACTTTGGATTGAAGAAGACGATTTTATGAAAGAACCTATTAAAGGCTTCTTTAGACTCTATCCGCCCATTGGTGATCAGGCCGGTGGACGTGTACGCCTTCGTCATGGTTTCGTCATTGAATGTACAGGTTTTGAGGAAGATGCTGATGGCAATATTATTCAAGTCAATGCTACCTACTTTCCTGATAGCAAGAGTGGTACACCCGGCTCAAATAATTACAAAGTCAAAGGCAATATTCATTGGGTAAGTGCGCCAGAAGCTGTTCCTGCACAAGTCCGCCTCTATGACCATCTATTTAATGATCCACATCCCGATAGTGGTGATAAAAACTTTTTGGATGCAATTAATCCAGACTCCAAACAAACTATTACGGCCTACCTAGAACCTGGTATGCGAGACATCAAAGCTGAAGATCGCTTCCAGTTTGAGCGTCATGGCTACTTCGTTGCTGATCACGCAGACTCCAAACCTGGCGCTCCCGTATTTAATCGTACGGTTGGACTTAAGGATTCTTGGAAATAGTTTTCAAAAACTGCGTTACGCTGGAATAGTGCAGCGGAGTTTTTAATTCCTTCAATCTTGCATTACCAACACGCCGCGACTCTCTCATGAATGACCACAACATCGGAGAAACCATTTTTTCTAATTCGACTGCGGGCAATCGAGGTGGACGCTCTAGCCCAAATGCATCGGCTACTTCATCAAAATAATCTCCCATCTTCGCTTCACCGCCATCACAGGCATTAATGACTCTCTGGGGTTTGCCGTGATACACAGCAGCACAAATCAGCCTTGCTAAATCATCACTATGAATGTGGTTTGAGTAAGCATCCTCTGAGGGTAGCAATGCTGGTGTGCCCGATTGAATGCGCTCAATAGGCAAGCGATCAAAGGCATAAATTCCAGGGACCCTCAAGATCGTTAAAGAAACCCCATGGGCAGGCGCCCATAAACGAAGAGATGTTTCCGCATCTACCCGCCGCCTAGCCCTATCACTCTGAGGGTTTACCGGAGTGATTTCGCTCACCTTATCACCTTGATGGTCTCCGTAAACACCTGTTGTGCTGACATATATCAGTCGCCTGACAACACCTGATCCTTGGGATAAAATTCTTAAGAGGTTGCGAGTTCGGCAATCACGATGACTTGTATTTTGGGGTGGCGCTAAATGAATGACAGTTTCGGCTATGCCACTCAAACGCCACAAGCTATCAGGCTTATCAAGATCCCCCAGAAACGGAATCGCGCCAACCGCTCTCAACTCCCCAAACCGTTTTTTTTGGGAAGTTAAAGCATATACACGGCAACTATTGGTGAGCTGCTTGGCAATACGAAGGCCAATGTCGCCGCAGCCAATAATCAGGATTCGAGGTTTACCAAAAAGTTGCATAGGTTATATCGTAACGATTTATTGAAAGGAATGAGAGTGCCTTACCAAGTCACGCTCAAAACGAGCGGTAAACAATTTACTGTTGCTGAGGATGAAACACTGCTAGATGCCGCCCTCCAGCAAGGGATTACATTACCCTATGGCTGTAAAAATGGTGCCTGTGGCTCATGTAAGGGTAAGGTGGTAGAAGGTATGGTGGAGCATGGTCAGCATAGTGCTGCAGCTCTCAGCAAAATTGATGAAGCTTCGGGCGGTACTTTATTTTGCTGTGCTTACCCAAAATCAGATCTCTTAATTGAAGCTCGCGAAGTTCAAGGCGCAGGCGATATTGCAATTCGTAAGGTGCCATGCCGCGTTAATTCCATCGAAATGCCCAATTCAGATGTAGCTATTCTGAAATTGCAACTACCTGCCGCGGAGCGCTTCCAATTTTTGGCAGGTCAATACTTAGAGTTTTTACTCAAAGATGGTCAGCGCCGCGCCTATTCAATTGCTACTGCGCCCGATCAAGAGGGACCCCTAGAAATACATATTCGCCATTTACCAGGTGGTCTTTTTACTGACTTTGTCTTTGGTGCAAAGAATCCTGCTCTGAAAGAAAAGGACATTTTGCGCTTCGAAGGTCCGCTAGGGAGCTTTTTCCTAAGAGAAGACTCCAAGAAGCCGATTATTTTTGTTGCCGCTGGGACAGGCTTTGCACCCATCAAATCGATTGTTGAGCAAATGCAACACAAGAAAATAGAGCGCCCGATTCATCTGTATTGGGGTGGCCGTAGACCAAGCGACCTTTACCTTGATGAACTCTGTCAATTCTGGGAAAAAGAGATCCCGCAATTTACCTACACCCCGGTGATTTCCGATGCTCAGCCAGAAGATCAATGGCAAGGTCGCACCGGTTTTGTTCACCAAGCCGTCATGGCTGATCACGCTGATATGGCAAATTTTCAGGTCTACGCTTGTGGAGCGCCAGTCATGGTCAACGCTGCTCGGAATGACTTTTCATCACGATGTCAGCTACCTGAGGAGGAATTTTTTGCCGACTCCTTTACCAGTGCGGCTGACCTTGCCACAAAATAAACAACTAAGCGCGATAATAGAAACTCCATTTGATCTGACCAAACCAACAATATGAATAAGCCAGCCCAAACCGTCGATGCCCATTCAGTGATGTTTATCACTCAACGACCAGAATTAGTCATGGTCGAAGGCAAAGGTTCGTGGCTGACTGACAACAATGGCAAGCGTTATCTTGATTTTCTGCAAGGTTGGGCGGTCAATTGCCTAGGCCATAGCAATGCGGGCATGATTGATGCTCTTAATGCTCAAGCGAAAAAATTAATTAACCCAAGTCCTGCTTTTTACAATGAGCCGATGATTGGTTTATCCAATTTACTCACCGCAAATAGTTGCTTTAATAAAGTATTTTTTGCCAATAGTGGGGCAGAAGCAAATGAGGGCGCAATCAAGTTAGCACGCAAATGGGGGCAGCTAAATAAAGCGGGCGCTTTTGAGATCATTACGTTTGATCATAGTTTTCATGGTCGTACATTAGCTACGATGAGTGCCTCTGGCAAACCAGGCTGGGATACGATGTTTGCACCGCAAATCCCTGGTTTTCTAAAAGCGGATTTAAATGACTTAGATTCAGTCAAAAAATTGGTTACCGACAAAACCGTTGCTGTCATGCTTGAGCCCGTTCAAGGCGAAGGTGGCGTCATCCCCACTACCAAAGAATTTATGCAAAGCCTGCGTCAATTCACCAAAGAAAATAATATTCTGCTGATAGTTGATGAAGTCCAGGCGGGTTGCGGTCGTACTGGCAAACTCTTTGCCTATCAGCTTTCTGGAATTGAGCCAGATATCATGACCCTAGGCAAAGGGATTGGAGGTGGCGTACCACTAGCTGCTCTGATGGCAACCGATGCTGTAGCCTGCTTTGTTCCTGGAGATCAAGGCGGTACTTATAACGGAAATCCTTTAATGACTGCCGTTGGAATGAGCGTCATTGAACAGCTACTAGCACCGGGATTTTTAGAATCCGTAAGAACTAAAGGTGAACTACTGAGCAAAGAACTGCTCTCCATCTCTCAAGAATTCAATCTCGAAGGGGAGCGCGGTGAAGGTTTATTACGCGCCCTAATGCTGAGTAGCGACATTGGCGGAAAATTAGTTGAACTTGCACGTGACCGAAATCCTGAAGGTTTATTGATTAACTCACCACGGCCAAATCTATTGCGCTTCATGCCTGCACTCAATGTTAGTGAGGATGAGATATTGCACATGTGCAATATCTTGAGAGCATTGTTAAAAGAAGTTGCTTAACTAATCAACCAAATTCTTTGGTAAAGAGAACGTCACATCCTCTACTACGCCCTCGAGGTTACGAATACTGCGAGGACCAAATTCTTGAATCTTTGCAACAATAGATAGGGCCAAGCTCTCTGGAGCTGATGCACCAGCCGTAAGACCCACCCGCTTCTTGCCAATAAACCATTCTGGTTGAAGCTGATCAGGGGCATCAACCATGTAGGCAGGAACGCCTAACTTTTGAGCTAATTCACGCAAGCGATTCGAGTTCGAGCTTGCGATACTTCCCACCACAATAACTACCTCAACTTGAGGCGCCATAAATTTGACTGCATCCTGTCGATTTTGTGTGGCATAACAAATATCTTGTTTTCGTGGCTGAACAATATTCGGAAATTTTTTAGTTAAGGCATCAACAATTTCTTTGGTCTCATCTACAGAGAGTGTGGTTTGCGTTACAAAGGCAATTTTTTCATTCTCTCCAAATGGGAGGGTATTAATATCAGCAACTTTTTCAATGAGATGCACACCATCTTTAACCTGACCCATCGTACCTTCAACCTCTGGATGACCGGCATGACCAATCATCAAGACCGTAAAACCATCCTTACACATCTTCACCACTTCCAGGTGTACCTTAGTTACCAGTGGGCAAGTCGCGTCATAGACTTGCAACCCACGCTCCTGCGCATCTTTACGAACTTCCTGAGAAACACCATGCGCGCTGAACACGACAATTCCACCCTTCGGTACTTCGTGCAATTCATCTACAAACACCGCGCCTTTGTCACGCAAATCATTGACAACATAGGCGTTGTGAACAATCTCGTGACGCACGTAGATGGGTGCTCCGAAGCGCGTCAATGCCTCGTTGACAATGTTGATAGCTCTATCTACGCCCGCACAAAAACCACGAGGTTGCGCCAACAAAATTTCAGGACTGTCTTCAGAAAAGGATGGATTAGTCATTATTTACATGATCGCCACAATTTGAGCTTCGAAGGTCACCGACCTACCAGCAAGCGGATGATTGAAATCAAACCAAGCACCTTCATCGTTGATCGATTGCAACACTCCAGCATATTGTGCACCGCTAGGTGCATTAAATTCAATCACATCACCCGGATTAAATTCCACATCATCATCGCGCCCTTCTTTAAGAGCAGCCAAGGACACCCACTGAATCAACTCCTCTTTGCGCTCACCAAAACTTTCATCAGGACTTAACACAGCATTTTTCTTTTCACCGACAGCCAATCCGATTAACACTTTTTCAAAGCAAGGCGCAAATTGTCCCGAACCCATCAAGACCGTCGCAGGACGATCGATAAAAGTATTGATGTAATCCTCCCCGCTGGGCAAGGTCAATCGATAGTTGAGCGTCAAAAAAGAATTGGGCAAAACCGTAAGCTTAGTCATAAGGTAATTGTATCTAGGCCCGAGACTAGCGTGCACTCCCCAATCACGAATTGGCCAAAATCGACTCAACCCCGCGAAAAACTTCGCATGATGGGTGCACCAGCCCTGAGTGATGCCGAATTACTTGCCATTTTCTTGCGCGTTGGCGTCAAAGGCAAATCTGCAGTGTCCCTGGCAGAAGATCTCCTGCACCACTTTGGCTGCCTCCCACGCCTCCTGTCTGCTCCCCCGGAAGAATTAACCCGCATTCATGGCATAGGCATCTCTAAATGGTCTCAGATTCAGGCTGCCTATGAACTGGTGAAGCGCAGTCTTGAGGAAACACTATCCGAAGATTCGATCTTTACATCGCCAGGCTATGCAAGGGAGTTCTTACAAGCCAAAATTGGGCGCCTTCCCCATGAAGTCTTCCTCTGCCTATACCTAGACTCACGATTACGCCTAATTGAATGCCAAGAGCTCTTTAGGGGCTCCCTGACCCATACTGCCGTCTACCCTAGAGAAATTCTGAAAGAGGCCCTTTCACGCAATGCTGGCGCCCTCATCATTGCCCACAATCACCCTAGTGGCAACCCAGTTCCTAGCGAGGCCGACCAGAATCTCACTAAAACGCTTTGCAAAGCACTGCAACTGGTTGATATCCCCCTTTTAGATCATTGCATTGTGAGTGGCAGTGGATTTTTCTCATTCTCTGAGGCAGGCCTTATAAATAATGACTAAAAAAAGAAGTAAACACTAACTTTTTAGCTCATTTTTGGCAATTGCAAGGCCATTTTTAGGTAATAGATCAAACCAAAGCAAATTAGGCTAGATCAAACTGGGTAGAGACTGATACAATCTTCTTTTTTCGCAATTAATGGAGTTATGTCATGGCAAAAGTTTGCCAAGTCACTGGGAAGAAGCCGATGGTTGGCAACAATGTATCCCATGCAAACAATAAAACGAAGCGTCGCTTTTTGCCGAATTTGCAAAACCGTCGCTTCTGGGTTGAATCTGAAAACCGTTGGGTTAGCTTGCGCTTAACCAACGCTGGTTTGCGCGTTATCGACAAGAACGGCATTGATGCTGTGTTGTCTGATCTACGTGCACGTGGCGAAATTTAAGGAGCGCACAAATGGCTAAAGGCGGCAGAGAAAAAATCAAATTAGAGTCATCAGCTGGTACTGGTCACTTCTATACAACTTCAAAAAACAAGCGTACAAAGCCTGAGAAAATGGAGATCATGAAATTCGATCCAACCATTCGCAAGCACGTTGCTTACAAAGAAACAAAGCTGAAGTAATTTATCCATTCGATATTTACTCACAGCAAATAAAAAACCCGCTATATCAGCGGGTTTTTTATTACCTTGATTATCACCAAGATCAAAATCAATTTATCTCTTAAGCGTAACGACGCAATCTCAAAGAGAAGTCACGTAGACTCGATAAACCACTCTCTTCAGCACGCTGACACCAAGTATGCAACTGAGAAACCAGTTGATCGCCGGTAGCATTAGAGCGACTCCAGATTGCTTGCAAATCACGACGCATTTCAATCATCTTGCGTAACTGCGCATTGCTTGCCATCAACTCTTCGAGTTTGATTTTTTCTTCTGCAGTCAAACGGGACTCATCTTTGCCTAACCATGTGCGCGCATCTTTTAAATGAGCAGCTAACACTTGCATATGCTGAACTTCATTGCTAAAGAAGGAGCTTAAGGTCTTGCTGTAGCGAGCCATGATTTCATAACGATTTGCAATGATGGCTTCAAGTGTGCCCTGATCAGCAGGACGCAAGTCACTGAGTACCGGCTTAGGAGAAGTCTTCTTTACCTTAGCCAAGCCAACAGCGCTCATTATCTGAATGTACATCCAACCAATGTCAAACTCGTACCACTTGCTAGAGAGCTTAGCGCTAGTTGCAAAGGTGTGGTGGTTGTTATGCAACTCTTCGCCGCCAATCAAAATACCCCAAGGGAAAATATTTCTTGAAGCATCTTCACAGTCGTAATTACGGTAGCCCCAATAGTGCCCAATGCCATTAATAATTCCGGCGGCAGTAATTGGAATCCAGAGCATTTGCACTGCCCATACAGTTAAGCCGATAGCACCAAACAAAAACACATCGATGATCAACATCAAGGCAACACCTTGCCAAGAAAACTTGGAGTAGATGTTGTGTTCAAGCCAATCATCTGGTGTTCCATGACCAAACTTATCTAAGGTCTCTTGATTATGTGACTCTTTTTTGTACAACTCAGCACCGCGAGAAAGCACGGTATTGATACCGAGAACTTGCGGACTATGCGGATCATCAGCAGTCTCACATTTGGCATGGTGTTTGCGATGAATCGCCGCCCATTCTTTTGTCACCATCCCAGTAGTTAGCCAAAGCCAAAAACGGAAAAAGTGAGACATGATTGGATGCAAATCTAGAGCACGGTGGGCCTGGCAGCGATGCAAGAAAATAGTCACACTGGCAATCGTGATGTGAGTGGCCGCCAAAGTAAAAATGAGGATCTGCCACCAAGACCAATCCAAGTAGCCATTGG
>JBFZCO010000114.1:0-11151 GCA_041307885.1 Burkholderiales bacterium
CAAAAATGACCAGGCGCCATGCAGAACTGCCTTCAGGGGGCTGCTCGTTTTACCCATGGCAAATGCTTGCTCTGCTGAGGCGCTAGAGTAGCGATCAATTTTCTGCAGTACTTGAGAGTAATTCATGAAGCTGTAATGGAGCATGGGGTTTTCTAGTTTGGCCACTTGTCCATGAGGCAAGAGCCTTTCATGTACAAGGTCATCTGAAAAGCGGGCAGTACCGCGTTTAAATAGTCGATCAACATAATCAGGGTTCCAGCCTGAGTGGCGGATAAAGCGTCCGCAATACCAAGACAGCCTAGGAATGGCAAAGCAGTCGACATGGGCTGAATGATGAATTGCAGTCAAAATTTCACTTTTAAGGGCTGGGGTCAGTCTTTCATCAGCATCAAGAGATAGGATCCAGTCACCCGTTGCAAGATCTAAGGCGCGATTCTTCTGGGGGCCAAAACCCGGCCAATCTGGGGGCTGGGAGATCAGTGCACCATGATTTTTAGCGATTTCCAGGGTTCGATCCGAGCTATTCGTATCCACCACCACAATCTGCTGGGCAATGCCCTCAAGAGAGGCAAAACAATCGGCCAAATTGGCCTCTTCATTGCGGGTGATGAGTATGACTGATAAGGTGGGCATAATTCATTATATGAATGCTCAAGACCGTACCGCCTTAAATCGCTTAATTCAGTACCTTAAGCCCCATACTAGCTTGATTATTGGGTCTTTGTTGGCCATGGCTGTCGTGGCAGCGGCTGAGACCTCTATCCCCGCTTTAATGAAGCCATTATTGGATCGAGGCTTTACTGGGCAACTCAACAGCAAGCTATGGCAGGTCCCGGTATTCCTAGTAGGTTTAGCTTTGATTCGGAGTTTGGCCCAATTTTTCTCTAATTATTTGCTCACTCGCGTCATTAATGCAGTGTTGTTGAAACTGCGTCAGCAGATGTTTCAAACCCTCTTGCATGCAAGCACCACTTTCTTTCACAAAAATTCAGCATCTAACTTAATTAATGCAGTCGTATTCGAGGTCAACAATGTGCTCTCGATTATGGGCGGCATGTTAATTAGCTTGGTAAGAGATTCGCTAACGGTAATCGGCTTGATTGGCTATCTGATTTATTTGAATTGGCAATTGACATTAGTAGTGATGATCATTTTCCCAATCATTGCATTCATTATGAGCAAGATTAATAAGCGTTTGCGCTCACTTAATAGAGAGCAGCAAAGTCTTACTAGTGAATTAGCTTATATCGTTGAGGAATCTGCTGCTGGTTATAAGATTGTGAAGGTGCATGGCGCGGAAGAGTATGAGATGCGCCGTTTCATGGAAAAGGCAGATCGCTTACGTCAATTTGCTATGAAATCAGCCGTAGTGGGTGGTCTTAATCAGCCAATTACGCAGCTGATTGCCTCTATGGCTCTCTCAGTCGTTTTAGTCATTGCATTGATGCAGTCTGCAACTGAGGGCACTACTGTAGGTGGATTTGCGGCATTTATTACGGCAATGATGTTGGTAATCTCACCAATCAAGCACTTAGCCGATATTAATCAGCCATTACAAAGGGGTTTAACTGCTGCAGAAATGATTTTTTCATTGATGGATCAGCCAATTGAGGAAGATCAGTCCCGCAAGGCGAATGTAAAGTCCCTTGATAAAGCTAAGGGTGGCATTCGGTTCGAGAAGGTGAGCTTTGCTTACGAACAGGAGACGGGACGAAAGGATGCCTTGAGCAATGTAGATTTAATCATTAATCCGGGAGAGGTTGTTGCCTTCGTTGGACCATCGGGTGGCGGAAAGTCCACTTTGATTAATTTATTACCTCGCTTCTTTGCGCCTACGAGCGGACATATTTTCTTAGATGACATCCCGCTTGAGAATATCTTGCTCTCGGATGTCCGCAAACAAATTGCCTTTGTAAGTCAGGATGTCATTTTATTTAATGACAGTATTGCTGCAAATGTGGCATATGGCTCTGTAGGACCTGAAGGTGTAGATCGTCAGCGTGTTTTAGAGTCACTGGAGGCGGCGAACTTATCAACGCTGATCAAAGAGCTGCCAGATGGAATTGATACGCAGATTGGGGATAACGGTAATCGTTTATCTGGCGGGCAGCGTCAGCGTTTAGCAATCGCGCGAGCAATTTATAAAGATGCACCTATTTTGATTCTAGATGAGGCTACTTCAGCCTTGGATTCTGAATCTGAGCGTCAAGTTCAAGATGCTTTAGAGCGACTCATGGCTGGCAGAACGACTTTAGTCATTGCACATCGTTTATCCACTATTGAACATGCCGACCGAATTGTTGTTCTCGAGCATGGTCATGTGATTGAAAATGGTTCACATGACGAGCTTCTTGCGCATAACGGTCTTTACGCAAATCTACATCGCATTCAGTTTTCCAATGCGTAATGAAGTATTGAGTATTGCTTAACTCAGAACGATGTCGTACTGTTCTTGGCGAAAGCTACCTTCAGCTTGTAATTTAATAGGCTTGTTAATGAAATCACCCAACTGGGCTAAAAATTGATTCTCTTCTTCTAAAAAGAGGTCAATCACATCAGGCGCTGCGACGATTCTGAACTCGCGAGGATTAAATTGTCGGTGTTCACGGACAATTTCCCGAAGAATTTCATAGCAAATAGTTTGAGCTGTTTTAACTTCCCCCTTGCCTTGGCAGGTTGAGCAGGGCTCACATGTGATATGAGCCAGAGACTCTCTAGTTCTCTTGCGCGTCATCTCAACTAAACCTAGAGAAGAAAAATCACTCACTGAAGTGCGAACGTGATCACGCTCTAAATTCCGCTTCAACTCACTCAATACAGAGCTTTGGTGATCTTTGCTGAGCATATCAATAAAATCAATAATGATGATCCCGCCTAGATTTCTTAAACGTAACTGACGCGCAATGGATTGAGCAGCTTCTAAATTGGTTTTATAGACTGTGTCATCGAGATTTCGTGCACCAACATAACTACCAGTATTGACATCAATCGTAGTCATTGACTCGGTCTGATCAATCATGAGGTAACCACCAGACTTAAGATCCACTCTTCTGCCTAGTGCTTTATTAATTTCCGTATCAACATCGAAAAAATCAAATAGGGCGCGCTCACCACGATGTAAAGTCAGTTTATCCAATAGGTTGGGCATGTACAGAATGGCAAAGTCTTTGAGTTTTTCAAAGTTTTCTGCAGAATCTACTCGGATTTGAATCGTTTGTTCACCCGCAACATCTCGTAATACACGCTCTGCCAGACTCAAATCTTGATATAAAAGGCTTGGCGCAGCTTTGTTATTCACTGCTTCACGAATTCTTTCCCAAGTGGTTCTGAGGTAATGCATATCGTGTTGTAGCTCAGTATCGCTAGCATCTTGGGCGCTAGTGCGAACAATAATGCCGCCTTTTTCATCTGCAGGCATTAGCGCTGCTAAGCGTGCTTTGATAGATTCACGCTCTTCGGGCTGATCTATTCTTTGAGATACGCCGATATATTTTTCACTGGCCACATCAGTTCCTGCTGGTGGTAGATAGACTAAATTTCGACCGGCAATACTGAGCTGTGTTGTCAGTCTGGCACCCTTTGTTCCCAAGGGATCCTTGAGAACTTGCACCAGAACATTTTGACCCTCAAAAAGCAGTTTTTCAATTTGAGCTTGAGGATTATTTTGGGTGATATCAGCGACATGCATAAATGCAGTTCGATCTAAGCCAATCTCAATAAAGGCCGATTGCATACCAGGTAGAACGCGTACTACCTTAGCAAGGTAGATATTGCCAACAATGCCACGTTGACGTGTACGCTCAATTTGCAGTTCTTGTACGGCACCTTGTTGAATGAGTGCTACCCGTGTTTCTTGGGGCGTAATATTAATCAGAATTTCTTCATTCATATGCGAGCAACTTTAGCAAAATCTAATAATTGGTTTACTTCGTAAATAGGTAATCCCATGATACCGCTATAACTACCTTTTATTGATGGAATGAAGGCAGCGCCAAGGCCCTGGATGCCGTAAGCTCCAGCCTTCCCGAAGGGTTCACCACTGGCAACATAGGCGGCAATCTGCTCTTTTGAGAGATGTGCAAATTCCACTTGGGAGACTTGCACTAAAGAAAGGGGCTTATCTTCTGGGTTTAGGGTGAGAGCAATAGCGGTTAATACCTCATGAACCTTACCGCTAAGCATTGCGAGGATGCGTTCCGCATCGGCGGCATCGGTCGGTTTTCCAAGGATTTCACCTGCGGGATGCTTGGGTAGGCTTACAGTAGTGTCAGCGCAGAGAATGGGTGCCCATGCTTTTCCACTTCCTTGCCAACGCTGTAATGCAATAGCACTTTTAGCTAGCGTGACGCGCTCAACATAATCACGCGCGTTTTCATTAATTAGCGGAGTCTCAATACTTTCAGTATCTTCACCTGGAGATGCAATCAGTAATTCAAAGGAAACGCCAATTTGCTTAAGTAGCTCTTGTCGACGTGGGCTTTGTGAGGCGAGATAAATATAAGGAAACAATTGGTGCTTACTCGCGATGATATGGGTGACCCTGCAAAATAGTCCAGGCACGATAGAGCTGCTCAACTAGTAACACTCTAGCCATTGCATGGGGTAGGGTGAGACTAGATAGTCGCCATATTGCTTGCGCCTGCTCTTTAAGACTGGGATCAAGCCCATCGGCGCCACCTATCAGAAAAGTGATATCAAAACCATCTTGGCGCCAACTGGCTAATTGAGTAGCGAGATTTTGAGTGGTTTGGTCCTTGCCACGCTCATCTAGAGCAATGACACGTGAGCCTTTCGGAATTGCCCCCACGATCTTGATCGCTTCTTTGGCCGGCGATATATCTGGCTTAATCTCTTTGATATCAATACTGCAGTCACTTGGCATTCGTTTTACGTAGTCAAACGTGGCTGTTGTAACCCAATCAGGCATCTTATGCCCAACAGTAACAATGGTTAAACGCATATTGAGGAATTACTCTTCATCATCCTCAGGCTCGCTGGCTTTCACCAAGCCTTTGTCTGCTGCCAACTTCACTCTTACTGGTTTTGCACCCCACATACCTTCTAGTTGGTAATAGGCGCGCAGGGCAGGTTGCAGTATATGTACAACAATATCACCGCAGTCCACGAGTACCCACTCACCAGTCTCTAAGCCTTCAACAGAAATGACTTCCCCACCTTTTGCATTGACTGCTTCCTTAACGGACATTGCAAGTGAGCGGGTTTGACGATTGCTAGTGCCGGTTGCAATAACAACGCGATCAAATAGTTCGCTGAGCTTGGTTGTGTCATAAACACGAATATCTTGCGCCTTAACGTCTTCTAATGCGTCAATGACGACGCGCTGCAATTTTTTTAAGTCCATATTTTCTTTACTATTTTTCTGAGATGTTTTGTATATAGGGTCGATCTTAGCTTGATTACTTATATAAGCCTAGAGTTGTAATGATTTCTAATGCATGGGAGGGAATTTGCTCAGAGGTAATGGCCTCGCGAGCAGGAGTTCTGAGCTGATTGCGTAAATGAGTTGAAGAGAGGTCTATGGCAAGACTCTTATCTAGGTATATGTGGCCACATGGACTTTTTTCAAGAGCATCGATCTGCGCGCATTGATATTTACCTAGTAATTCAGTTATTTGCGGAGTAAGTGCATCATCTAAATCATGCTGGGGTCTACTGGCGACTGCAAAATTGACATAGTTCAGTAATTGATCCCAAGAGTTCCAAGTAGGAAGCAACATCAGTGAATCCGCCCCCATCAACCAGATAAGATTGGTTTGAGGGCCATAGCGTTCTCGTAGTGCCCTAGCAGTATCGATCGCATAGCTCGGCCCCGGACGATCGATTTCAATCCGGTCGACACCGATTTGGGTCGAAATATTGGAGTACAGAAAGGCTCTCGCTAAATCAATGCCCGCTGCTTCTGCAAGTCTGTAGCGTGTTTGTGCCGAGGTAATGAGGGCACTCTTTTGCCAAGGTTCACCGCTAGGGATTAGTAAGAGCGCATCTAAATGGAATTTCTTTGCAAAATGCGTCGCTAGTTTGAGATGACCTAGGTGAGGGGGATCAAAAGTCCCTCCCAAAATACCAATTTTCTTTGGGGCAGCCAAGTCACTCAAAGTCAATTTATGCCAACCAATCTCGTGGCTTGAGGTAGTAGTCGTATAGCTTAGCCTCTGGGGTGCCAGCCTGAGGTTGCCAGTTGTACCACCACTGCACGACAGGAGGCATAGACATCAGAATGGATTCAGTACGTCCACCAGAGTGGAGTCCAAAAATAGTCCCGCGATCAAAAATGAGATTGTATTCAACATAACGACCACGACGATATTCTTGAAATGCTTTTTCTTCTGGGGTGAAGCTCTCTTTGTAGCGACGCTCCACAATTGGTAAATAGGCATTTATAAAAGCATCTCCGACTGCACGAGTCATCGCAAAGCTTTTCTCAAAATCAAAGCTATTAAAGTCATCAAAGAAAACACCACCGATTCCCCGCGGCTCTTCCCGGTGTTTTAAATAAAAGTATTCATCACACCATTTTTTAAAGCGGGGATATAGATCTTCGCCAAATGGATCTAGCGCGTCCTTAGCAGTCTGGTGGAAGTGCCTACAGTCTTCATCAACGCCATAGTAAGGAGTGAGATCAAAGCCACCCCCAAACCACCAAACTGGCTCTTTATCAGGAGCCTGTGCAATAAAGCAGCGCACATTCATATGGGTGGTCGGCACTTTGGGATTGTTTGGGTGGAAGACGAGGGAGACGCCCATCGCCTCAAAACTGCGCCCAGCAACTTCTGGGCGATGATGGGATGCAGAAGGTGGCATTTGATCGCCACGAACATGAGAAAAGCCGACCCCACCTTTTTCAAGAATATTGCCTGCATCTAAGGTGCAAGTACGTCCATAACCGCGAAGTTTGCTATCTTCTGGCTTTTCCCAGGCATCAATCGAAAATGCTTTTCCATCTAGCGCGCTCATAGCAGTAGTAATGCGATCTTGAAGGCCTAAAAAATAGGCCTTTAAAGCTGCGATATCGATTTGAGTATGCTGGCTAGGTGAGTTATTAGAAATATTTGTCACAGTTGAAAAGTTCTTTTTGAGGATTTATTTAACTGCACGATAGCCAATATCTTTACGATATTGCATGCCATCAAACTGAATTTGAGAAATTGCTTCATATGCTTTTTGTTGGGCGCCACGGACCGTATCTGATAAGCCGACTACACACATCACACGCCCACCTGAAGTAACAAGCTTGCCATCTTGGAGCTTTGTGCCAGCATGGAAGGTCAATTGATCTTCGGTATCTGCTGGAATGCCGCTAATGACATCTCCATTTCGTGGGGTATCGGGATAATGATGGGCAGCAAGCACTACACCTAAGGCGGTACGGCGGTCCCAATCTAACTCGATTTGATCCAGTGTGCCATCAATAGCATGATCAAGTGCATTGACTAAATCACTGCGTAAGCGCGCCATAATGGGTTGTGTTTCTGGATCACCCATACGGCAATTGAACTCAAGCGTTTTAATCTTGCCATCAGGGGTAATCATTAAGCCAGCATATAAGAAGCCGGTGTATGGGATGCCATCAGATTTCATGCCCTTCACGGTTGGCATGATGACTTCACGCAAAGCACGTGCATGAATTTCTGGGGTAACGACTGGCGCTGGTGAATAAGCACCCATTCCACCCGTATTTGGGCCTTGATCAGCATCGAGTAAACGCTTGTGATCCTGACTAGTTGCAAGCGCTAAAACATGGGTACCGTCAACCAGAACAATAAAGCTAGCTTCTTCACCTGTAAGAAATTCCTCGATTACCACCCGTGCACCAGCATTACCCAATTTGTTATCAGCCAACATCATGTCAACTGCAGCATGAGCTTCATCCAGATTCATTGCCACAACAACACCTTTACCAGCAGCAAGGCCATCAGCTTTAATCACAATTGGCGCACCCTTGGCATCAATATAAGCATGCGCTTCTAGCGCACTAGAGAATGTTTGGTAATCAGCTGTCGGGATGCCGTGACGCTTCATAAAGGCTTTAGAAAAATCTTTTGAAGATTCCAATTGAGCCGCAAGTTGAGTGGGGCCAAAAATTCGCAAGCCATTTGCACGAAATACATCAACAATTCCAGCTGCCAATGGGGCTTCTGGACCGACTACAGTCAAATGAATCTTTTCTCTTTTTGCAAAATCAGCTAATTCTTGTAAGTCAGAGATGGGTAAATTTTCAATGCCAACCCCAGCTTGTTTAGCAGTGGCGGTACCACCATTGCCTGGAGCTACATATACTGTTTGTACTTGAGGGGATTGAGCTAGCTTCCAGGCAAGAGCATGTTCGCGACCACCAGATCCAATTAAGAGAATTTTCATAAAGGGCTAATTTAGAGGAGATAGATAAAAATGTAAGGGCAGCATGGTTACAAAGATGCGTTTGTAAAAACTTCCTGAACATCATCTAAGTTTTCAAGTGCATCCAATAGTTTTTGCATGCTTTCAGCTTGCTCGCCTTCAAGAGTAGTTTCATTTTCGGGGCGCATCGTGACGGTAGCTAATTCTGCTTTTAAACCTGCTTTAGCTAATGCATCTTGTACTTTAGAAAAGTCAGGCACTGGGGTGAGCACTTCAAGTGAGCCATCATCATGGGTGATGACATCATCTGCGCCAGAATCAAGGGCTATCTCTATGAGTTGCCCCTCATTAGTGCCTGGAGCAAATAACATTTGGCCGCAGTGCTTGAACATAAAAGCGACAGAGCCTTCGGCGCCCATATTGCCGCCATTTTTTGCAAAGGCATGGCGTACTTCAGCGACAGTACGCGTGCGATTGTCAGTTAAACAATCAACGATAATCGCTGCTCCATTCATGCCGTAACCTTCATAACGAATCTCTTCGTAATTCACACCCTCAAGCGAGCCTGTACCCCGTTGTATTGCACGCTGCACGTTATCGTTGGGCATATTGGCGTCTTTTGCCTTATCAATCGCCAGACGTAAACGTGGGTTAGTGCCGATATCGCCACCACCTAACTTGGCAGCAACAGTGATTTCTTTAATGAGTTTGGTCCAAATCTTCCCACGCTTCTCGTCTTGACGACCTTTGCGATGTTGAATATTGGCCCATTTCGAATGGCCGGCCATACTGGTAAGTCCTTTTGAGTAATTTGGCTTTAAGAGCTCATTTTAAAGGCTTCTATGGGTAAGAATGGCTGTCCCGTAGCAATTTTTGTTACACTCTCACCTCTTAGTTCGCTTCAATGCAGTTTTTCCACTGCAAACACCTGCCTCGGTGATGGAATTGGTAGACGTGCCGGACTCAAAATCCGGTGCCGCAAGGCGTGGCGGTTCGAGTCCGCCCCGAGGCACCATCTCTATTTGGCCTTATTGCTGCCAATCATTGCTCCAATTTTAAATCTCGTATGTTTGAGTTTCATTATTCATTGCTTGTTCAACTATCTTACGGGTTAGCGTGGGTGAGAATAATTCAATAAAGGTGTAGACAAATGTGCGTAGATAAGCGCCTTGCTTAACTCCCAGATGCGTGACGTTATTACCAAATAAATGCCCCACTGGGATTACCCGAAGATTGCGATCTCGATCTGCGTCGTATGCAAGACCAGCAACAATGCCAATCCCCATACCCGTTTCCACATAAGTCTTAATGACGTCAGCATCAATTGCTTCCAAAATAATGTCAGGGTTGAGATTACGCTGTGCGAAAGCCGCATCAATTTTGTTGCGACCTGCAAAGGCTTTGTCATAGGTAATCAATGGATACTTGGCAATTTCTTCAAGGGTGATGTTTGCTTGATTCAGTAAGGGGTGACTCAGAGGAACCATAACAACGTGTTGCCACTGATATCCTGGGAGAGCAAGAATTCCTGGGGTATTTGCAATGCCTTCAGTGGCAATGGCAATATCGGCTCGGTCGTGAGCTAAGAGTTCTGCAATTTGACTGGGATTACCCTGTTGAATACTGACACGCACTTTGGGAAAGCGCTTAGTAAACTCAGTAAGTACTTTGGGAAGCGCATAGCGTGCTTGAGTGTGCGTAGTGGCAATGACAAAATTTCCTTGATCTTGGCTAGCAAAGTCTTCGCCTACTCGCTTTAAGGTTTCTACCTCGTCCAAAATGCGCTCGATAGAGGAGAGAATTCTCTTGCCTGGCTCAGTAAGTGAGCGGATACGCTTTCCATGACGCCTGAAAACTTCAACGCCGAGTTCATCTTCTAACTCAATGATGGCCTTGGATACGCCGGGCTGAGATGTAAAAAGTGCCTTTGCTGCTGAGGTGAGGTTGAAGTTTTGCCTTACGGCTTCGCGTACAAAGCGAAATTGGTGCAAATTCATAATAGACCCTCGATTGATATACCAAATATCATATATCAATCAATATCTATATAACCCCTAGCGATTAAGACTTAGAAACCCAACGCAATCCTGCAAGGGCCAAAATGAAATAGGTCAATGGGGGAATGAGTGCTGTCAGGAGTGCTGGCCACGATCCCAAGAGTCCCACATTGGAAAACAGAGAATTAAATAGTTGAAAGCTCATACCGAGCATGATGCCGCCAAAAACCTTAATGCCGACGCCACCAGCTCTCACCTTTAAATACGCAAATGGGAGGGCTAAGGTTAGCATTACGAAAATAATAAATGGATAAACCACTTTTTTCCAAAAAGCAATCGAGTGACGATGCACATCTTGCTTATTGCCTTGCAGATGAGAAATAAAGCGTCCAAGACTGAAGATCGACATCTTTTCTGGGCTGATTAAGAGAACGCTTAATATTTGCGGAGTAACGTCTGAATATATATTGGCAGTTGGATAATTCTCGGTTTGTGCAGAGTAGACTGCATTTAATGGGTCTGATTGTTTGGTTTCTTTAAATCGAGTTTCAACAACATCATTTAGGACCCATGCACCGAGTTGATCAAATCTTCCAGAAGCAGCATTTCGGATAGATAGAAGTCGATACGCATCATCAAACTCGTACATGCGAATATTTTTTATCTGATTATCTTGTTCAATCTTGCCGACGTTCACATAACGCACACCAGGTTGAGCTATAGCAGTATTGGGCCCTTCGCGTAGGCGATCTTTAACCCAGACACCAGTTTTAAATTGGGAGTTAAATGATGAGCC
>JBFZCO010000115.1:0-18019 GCA_041307885.1 Burkholderiales bacterium
ACTTTAGAGCCATTGGCTTTGATGTAGGCTTCGAGCTCTTTGAAGTTGTTGGCTGGCAAATCTTTTTTACCAAGCAATACCATTGGCACATCAGCTACTTGACCAATGTATTCAAAGCTAGACATTGGGTCATATGGAAGTTTGTCGTAGAGCGCTTGTGCTGTAGCCATGCCCATATGGTGAATATAGATAGTGTATCCGTCTGGAGCTGCGCGAGCTACTTTGGTGGAGGCAATCGTGCCACCTGCACCAGCGACGTTTTCAACAACAACGGTTTGTCCAAGAGATTGACCCATTGGCACTGCAATTAAGCGGGCGATAGAGTCAGTTGGTCCACCAGCTGCAAAAGGAACAACTAGTGTGATGGATTTGGTTGGCCAGTCTTTTTGAGCTGACGCAATATTGCTACCTAATAAAGTGCCGGCGCCGACAATCGCAGCAATTCCAGCAAACAACGTTTTTTTCAATTTCATATGAGTCTCCATTTGTATTTAAAGCCTGCTAATTTTGCCACTACTCAAACTGAAAGCTCCTAGGGTTTACCAGCAATTGCCAATGTTCTTTGGGCTAAGAGAACCACTGGGCGATCAATCATTCGTCCATCGAGCTTGACTGCACCACCCTTGGAGGCCTTATCAGCCTCAATTACTCGATGAGCCCAGGCAAGCTCTTGAGCTGTGGGCATAAAGGCAGCCTTTACTAAGCTGACCTGCTTTGGATGAATGCACAGTTTTCCGCCAAAGCCCATCCTCTTGGCCCGCTCTGCATCATTGGTGATTTGCTCAATATTGTCGGTGGAGGGGGTAACCCCATCAATTGGAGGGGCAATTTGCGCTAAGCGAGAGGCCAGCACAATCTGAAAGCGTGCAGTTTGTAACTCGGACTCATGGACATCGCAGACCATTCCCAGATCAGCTTGCAAGTCCAGATTACCCAAGGCGAGACGCAAGACCTGCTCAGAATTAGCAATCTCATCGAGATGATGCAATCCCAATGCCGTTTCAATCATCGGAATGATGGCCGTATTAGGAAGAATCATGGCTGCGCCGTTAATTTGATCTAAGGATTCACTTTTAGGAATGAGCAAACAAGTGATGTCTAGTTCTTGTGCCAGGATTAAATCGGCAGCATAAAAATGACTGCCGGGCGAGTTTGAGCGAATAATGAGACGCTTTTTTTGTTCCGCGGAGAAGCTTGGCCATGAACTGCGAATCGCACTCCGTGCTTGCTCTTTATCATCTTCGGCAACAGCATCTTCCAAGTCCAGGATGACACCATCAGCACCGCTATCGAGCGCTTTAATAAAACGCTCTGGTCGAGTGCCGGGAACAAATAAAAAATTACTGCTAAAGCCAATGGCGGTATCGAGTGGGTTCATAAGGTTTTCATTTCGAAAAATGGGAATGGTGGACTGAATAGAAAAGCAGAAATCATCATTAAGAGATGAGTCTACCAACTACTTTTTGTTTGCGAATGTTCCAAAGGCGATCAATAGCATGAGTCATTTCAGCAGGAGTTGCGCCACCACTATATATAGCTAAGCGCATCGCCTTATCCGTGATCTCAGGTCTGCTCAGTGTATTTCCAGGGTCACCCTTAGGTTCATCAACTCGACCTTCTAAAACCTCTCCCGTGTTGAGATGCACTCTGACTTTGCCAATCCAGCGTTGTGGGTAAGCGCTGTCAACTTCGGGATCTAAAATCATGGTGACACGATCACGGAAAGCGCAGATTGCATCATCATGAAAGTGCTGATCAAATTCTTGTAAGCCGGCAAATTGATAGTGTGCAACAAGCGCCAACACAGTACCCATAGAGAATTTAGATTGATGCACTGTTGCTGGATTGGTGACTGGACCCAGTACATCAATCGCGCCTTGATGTACTAAGGTATCAACTTTTGCAATGTCTGAGGGTTTGAGTTGGTGAGCAATCATTACCTGTAAGAGTGCATCAGCAGCAGGATGTGTGTGACGACAAGAAGCATGAAACTTAAAGCTAGTTTCTGCAGTCGCCCAGCGACTGCCAAGGCGATCAGTCAATTTACTGAGATCGGCATCGCTCGACATTCCAGCGGCTAGGCCTTGCTTACCCTCCAAAATATGCTCTGCACCCGTAAAACCAGCCTGCGCAAGATAAGCTGACATGAGGCCTGTTGCTGATGCATGTGCAGTGTGGAGTTGTTTGGAGTCTGCCGCATCTCGCAAGAACTCCCATAGACCAGCTGACTGAGTTCCAGCAGATCCAAACGCATGCAGCATTTGTGTGGGTGTTAGTTTGAGAAGTCTTCCCACTGCAGCTGCAGAGGCTAAGGTTCCTGCAGTACCGGTGGTGTGAAATATTTTGTAGTGCGAACGACCTAGAAATTCTCCTACCCGAATTCCTACTTCATAACCTACTACTGATGCAACAAGCAGATCTTCACCAGAGGCTCCAATAGTCTGGGCTGTAGCTAATGCAGCCGGAAAAACAATGGTTGCTGGGTGAAAAACCGAACCGTTATGGACATCATCTTGTTCTACTACATGTGATGCAGCAGCATTGGCTAGGGTTGCCAAGAATGGACTTGAGCTAGATCGCGTAATCAAGATTTCTGCAGAGCCGGGGTTGGTAGCATTAAAGCCGCCCATGTTTTGTGCAAAGTTAGTGATAGTTTCAACTGGGCGAGCGCCCTTGCCGGCAATAGCCGAACCAAACCAATCAACCAATAAATCTTCGCTGCGGTCAATTACCTCTTTGGGTATATCGTCAATGCGCAATTGCGATGCAAAAGTAGCCAGATCTTTAGATGGATGTGTCATAGATTGAAGAGTGCGATTAATTTAAAACAGCAGTTGCCTGCATCGTGAGCCAACCCTCATGATCTTGAGCCCAAATGGAAATTGTTTTCCCAGAAGGATCTTTTTCTAGATCAGGTTTGGCATTGACCTTAAATGGATTGATATCAAAGGTGGGGCGAATGGCTCGAAATTCAAAACTCTTTAAGGTGCAGCCGGGAATACTTTGGCGCACTAGATCAACCAAAAGCGTGGCAATGAGCGGACCATGCACGATTAAGCCAGGGTAACCTTCCACTTCGGTGACGTATTTGCGATCGTAATGGATGCGATGACCATTGAATGTTAGTGCTGAGTATCTAAATAGTAAAACGTCATCCGGATGAATTGTTTTGCTCCACTTTGCATCAGTGGGGGCGGGAGTAGGTGCAACAGGCTTGTCGTCAGGGCCCGGAGCATCACGGTAAACAATGTCATGCTCTTCCGTTAATGCGAGACCATGCTGATTGGAGATCTCATGTTTTACCAAGACAAAAATTAAATCCCCTGTACGACCTGCCTTATGGGTGACTGATTCAATTTTGGAAACCCGTTGAATTTCATCACCAACGGATAAGGGTGCAATCCAATTGACACGACTTCCTGCCCACATGCGACGTGGCAGTGGAACGGGAGGTAAAAACCCACCCCGCTTTGGATGACCATCTGGACCAATTTCTGACTGACGTGCATGTGGCAAAAAATATAGCCAATGCCAAAGTTCAGGGAGGTAACTTCCTTTGCTGGGCTCAGGGTCAGCTCGATCTAGTGTCGCTGATAAAGCTCTTACAGGAGCACTTGTGACGGCATCTTGAAAGGTCTCGGTTTTGCCAAGCCACTCTTGGAGTTGGGTGATGGTTTCTGGTTCGATTCGCATAACTTCCATTATGCCAATTTCAATTCAAAATCATGGCCTATTAGATCAATAAACTACTCGCAAAGTAGATTAATAGTCCTGCTAATGCCGAACCTGCCAAAACAGACAGCACGCCTCTTTGAAATCGAAAGAGCGCAATTGCAGCAAATCCACAGATCACCATCGAAATCCAAGAGATCGAACCCCCTAAACCATGTGGCAAAAAGACGTGATACGCAAAAAATAACCCTAGGTTTGCGATCACGCCGACTACCGCAGCAGAGATCGCAGTCAGGGGTGCTGTAAAGCTAAGCTTGCCATGAGTGGACTCAATCAAGGGACCGCCAACTAGGACTAGAAAAAATGAAGGCAGGAAAGTAAACCACGTGGCGATGCAAGCACCAAGCACACCAAACCAAAATGGGTTGCTATTGCCAATGAGATGTTGAATGTAGCCAGCTAAGTAACCAACAAATGCCACCACCATAATCAGGGGGCCGGGCGTAGTTTCGCCTAGTGCTAGGCCATCCATCATTTGTCCAGCACTAAGCCACTGAAATTGATCAACTGCACCCTGGTAAACATATGGCAGAACTGCGTAAGCGCCGCCAAAGGTCAAAAAGGCTGCTTTCGTAAAGAACCAAGCAATTTGTGGATATAAAGTCTTCCAACCAAATAGCAAGACAAGTGCGATGAAGGGTAAGGCCCACAACAATAGTACTGTTGCACTGTGACGAATCATTTTCTTGCTTGAGAACTTCGCATGTTCCGGAGTGGGTGTATGGTCATCAATGATTGCTGGACCATAGTCTGGGCTAGATTGGTTACCATGGTTACCCAATTGTTGAAAATATTGTGGGTAGCGCCTCCCACCCCATATGCCAATGAGCGCCGCACTGAGGACGATGATTGGGAAAGCAAGATTCAAAACAAAGATCGCTAAAAAAGAACCAAGGGCAATCATCCGAAGCGTGCTGTTGTGCAGTGTGCGTTTACCAATGCGAACAGCTGCATGAAGCACTATTGCGGTTACCGCAGGCTTAATACCAAAAAAGATTGCTGCAATCCATGGCACTTGACCATAGGTAAGATAGATCCAGGATAAGCCAATCAAAATAAAAAGTGATGGCAGAACAAAAAGAGTGCCAGCTAAAATTCCACCCCAAGTGCGGTGCATTAGCCAACCAATGTAGGTGACTAACTGTTGAGCTTCTGGCCCAGGTAGCAACATGCAATAGTTGAGCGCATGTAAAAAGCGTCGTTCAGAAATCCAACGACGCTTTTCTACTAACTCTTGATGGAGAACGGCAATTTGTCCAGCGGGCCCACCGAAGCTAATGAAACCCAGTTTGGCCCAAAATGCTACAGCCTCACGAAGCGGAACTGTCAAGCCTCTTCCATTCCGCCGATAACCTGACTAAAGCCATTGTCTACATAAATGATTTCTGCAGTGATGCCGTTTGCTAAGTCAGATAATAGGAAGGCAGCAGTATTGCCAACATCATCAATCGTGACGTTACGGCGTAGGGGTGCAGTTTTTTCAACCGCTTCCAAAATCTTACTAAAACCTTTGATGCCAGAGGCTGCTAGAGTTTTAATTGGGCCTGCAGAGATTCCGTTAGCGCGAATTCCTTTAGGTCCTACAGATCCAGCAAGATAGCGGACTGATGCCTCAAGGGATGCTTTTGCTAAACCCATCGTGTTGTAGTTGGGCACATTCTTCATTGAGCCCAAATAGGTCAGGGTTAGCAGGGAAGACTTATCGCGCAACATAGGTAATGCTTCTTTAGCCATTGCAGGGAAGCTATACGCAGAGATATCGTGTGCAATTTTGAAGCCCTCACGTGAAAGACCTTCTAGGAAGTCTCCGGCAATAGCTTCACGGGGCGCAAAACCAATTGCGTGTACAAAGCCATCAAATTGGGGCCAAGATTTTGCTAGATCTTTAAATAGGGCTGAAATCTGCTCATCACTGCCGACATCACAGTCAAAAATAAGCTCTGTGTTGAATTCTTTAGCGAAATCAACAATTCTGTCCTTAAAGCGCTCACCTACATAAGTAAAGGCTAATTCCGCACCTTCACGGTGACAAGCCTTAGCAATGCCATAGGCAATAGAGCGGTTAGAAAGTAAGCCGGTAATGAGAATTTTTTTGCCAGCGAGAAAGCCCATGATGTGTCCTTTGCTTCAAATATGATTTGCTATCTACAATTGTGGCATATATGTCCATGCGTTTAATGATCCGTAATACCGCCACTTTCTGGTGTTTAGCCTTTCTGGCTGGGCTCATGGGCCATTTTGCCCATGGTGCACAAGGCATTGCGCAGTACGGTAAACCCAAATATGCCGATGGATTTACCCATTTTGACTACATTAATCCCGATGCGCCGCGGGGTGGCACTCTCACCTTGCCTAATCCGGATCGCCGCACTAGCTTTGATAAATTTAATCCATTCACCCTTCGTGGAGTAGCTGCCCCTGGAATAGCGCAGCTGATGTTTGAGTCATTGGCTGTGGGTAGTGCTGATGAAGTTTCGAGTGCTTATGGCTTAATCGCAGAAGATATTGCCGTAGCACCTGACAAGATGTCCGTAGTCTTTCGGATACGTCCTGAGGCAAAGTTTTCTGATGGCAGTGCGATTTTGGCAAGTGATGTCAAACATAGCTTTGATACCTTGATGAGCTCTTTAGCGAACCCCCAATTTAAAACAGTCTATGCCGACGTAAGGCAAGCTGTTGTCGTTTCTGATCGTGTCATTCGTTTTGATTTTAAGAATCGCAATCCAGAGCTGCCAGTCATGGTTGGAACCTTACCGGTCTTTTCCCGTAATTGGGGTAAGAAACCAGATGGCACTATCACACCATTTGATAAGCTCACTTTTGAGTTGCCGATAGCTAGTGGACCCTATGTGATTGAGTCTTATAAAGCTGGTAAGACCATGATTTTCAAACGCAACCCAAATTATTGGGCAGATCAAGGCGGTAAAACGCTGAATGTACGCGTTGGCTTCTTTAATTTTGAGCGTGTGGTTTACAAGCTCTACAGTGATGATGCTGTTCGCCTTGAGGCATTCAAAGCGGGTGAATTTGATGCCCTAGTGGAGTATCGTGCCAAGAATTGGGCTAAGAGTTATGTTGGCCCTCGTTTTAATGACGGCACTTTGGAGAAGAAGGCGTTTTTAAATCACAACGGTGCTGGTATGCAGGGCTTTGCAATGAATGTACGCAAACCCATCTTCCAAGATCCCCGAGTTCGCCAGGCTTTAGGTTATGCGTTGGATTTTGAGTGGCTTAATCGGCAATTATTTTTTGATCAGTACAGCCGAATTAATAGTTACTTCACTAATAGTGATTTGAGTGCCAATTTTGATGGGCCAAGAAAGCCAACCGAAGCAGAATTAAAATTGCTTAAACCACTTAAAGCGCAATACCCCAAGTGGGTACCAGATGCAGTATTTGATCCGATGCCTCCTGCACCATCTACTGCGCCACCCGAGAGTTTGCGGCAAAACTTACGTAAAGCACGCGACTTACTTGCTCAAGCAGGTTGGCAGTATCGTGATGGCGCTCTGCGCAATATGCGTGGCGAACCTTTTCGTTTTGAAATGGTAGAAGATGGCCCATTTTTCTTAAGAGTCATTTCTGCTTATGTGCGTAACTTAGAAAAGTTAGGTATCCAGGTAGATATTCGTACCAGTGATTTTGCTTTGCATCAAAAGCGTATGGATGAATACGACTTTGATATGACCACGATTCGCTTTCCAGACTCACAAAGTCCAGGCAATGAATTATGGGATCGTTTTGGTAGCCAAGCTGCTAATGAAAAGGGATCGGATAACGTGATTGGGGTTCAATCACCAGTAGTTGATGCCTTAGTTGATGCAGTTGTTAAAGCGCAGACTCGAGAAGAGCTGCAGGCTGCAACGAGAGCATTGGATCGCGTGCTTTGGAATAGCTATTACGTGGTGCCTCAATGGTACAACCCGACACACAGAATCGCGTATCGTAAGGAGATGCGATACCCAGAGCCACCTTTGTACTACTCCGCTGAATCTTGGATTTTGCTCAACTGGTGGAAAGAGGGAGTGCGCTAATGCAAGGTCAAATGTGGTCATACATACTCAAGCGGGTGCTATTAATGATCCCTACATTGCTTGGTGTATTAACGCTCACCTTTGCAGTGGTGCAATTTGTGCCAGGCGGTCCAGTGGAGCAGTTGATATTAGAGTTAAAAGGTAAGGGCGATGCTGCAGTCAGTGGCTCAGAGTCTTCTGGGGGCGGTAGCAATTACCGAGGGCGACAAGGTATTGATGCTGAACGCTTAGCTCAAGTCAAAGCTCTTTATGGTTTTGATAAGCCGCCCTTAGAGCGTTACTTCATGATGCTCAAGCGCTTTGCGCAATTTGATTTGGGGCAGAGCTATTACCAGCACCAAAGTGTTTGGCAGTTGGTGGTCTCTAAACTCCCTGTATCTATCAGTATTGGCTTATGGACTTTTTTCTTAACGTACTTAGTATCAATTCCATTGGGTATTGCCAAGGCAGTCAGGGATGGCACACGCTTTGATGCTATTACTAGCACGATGATTTTGGTCGGCTATGCCATTCCTGGATTCGTTTTGGGGGTCCTATTGCTCGTTATCTTTGGCGGCGGTAGTTTCTTGCAAATCTTTCCCTTGCGAGGGCTGACTTCAGATAACTGGAGTGATCTGAGCATGATGGGCAAGATAATGGATTATTTATGGCATCTAGTACTCCCAATTACCGCTTCGGTATTGGGAAGCTTTGCAGTAGTGACGATGTTGACAAAGAATTCTTTCTTGGAAGAGATTCGTAAGCAATATGTTTTAACTGCTAGAGCAAAGGGTCTTACTGAAAAACAAGTTCTTTGGAAGCACGTGTTTCGTAATGCCTTACTTCCTTTGGTTACTGGTTTCCCTGCAGCATTTATTGGTGCTTTTTTCACTGGTTCCCTTCTGATTGAAACTTTGTTTTCCTTAGATGGACTCGGCTTACTCTCTTATGAGTCAGTCATGCGTCGCGACTACCCAGTGGTCTTTGGCACACTTTATCTCTTTACTCTGATTGGCTTATTCACAAAGCTGATCTCTGATCTCTGTTATGTCTATATCGATCCTCGTATTCAGTTTGGTGCTGGAGGTGGATCGTGAACCGTTGGCAGCGTTTTAAAAATAGCCGCATGGGCTATGCCAGCCTTTGGATTTTTACGATTCTATTCGGTCTTTCCATGTGTGCCGAACTGATTGCGAATGACAAGCCATTAATTGTGCGCTATCAAGGCAAGCTTTATTTTCCAATTATCAAATCGCAACCAGAAAAAGTATTTGGTGGGGACTTTGCTACACCAACCGATTTTTTAGATCCAGACATTCGCCGCAACATCACTAGTAATGGCAATTGGGCTATCTATCCACTCATTCCCTATAGCTATGAGACGCTGAATTACTTTGCAAAAGTACCTAACCCTGCGCCACCCTCTTCAGAAAATTGGTTAGGCACTGATGACCGTGGGCGTGATGTATTGGCTCGTTTGATTTATGGTTTCCGCTTATCGATTTTGTTTGGTTTGGCGCTCACAATTGTGGGGGTCAGTGTCGGGATCATTACGGGATCCTTAATGGGATTTTTTGGTGGCAAATTTGATTTAATCACGCAGCGTTTAATTGAAATTTGGTCGGCAATGCCAGAGTTATATTTGCTCATTATCTTTGCCTCCATATTCAATCCCAGCATTTGGCTATTAATTATCTTGCTTGCTGCTTTTGGTTGGATGGGTTTATCTGATTATGTAAGAGCGGAATTTTTCCGTAATCGTGCCTTGGAGTACGTTCGCGCTGCAAGAGCACTGGGTTTAACTAATTTGCAAATTATGCTGCGCCATATTCTGCCGAATAGTTTGACGCCGGTAATTACCTTTTTACCCTTCCGCATGAGTGCTGCAATTTTGTCTCTCACCAGCTTGGATTTTTTGGGCTTAGGTGTTCCTCCTGGCACGCCGAGTTTGGGCGAGTTGCTTTCACAAGGTAAAAGTAATTTAGATGCATGGTGGATTTCACTATCCACTTTTGTTGTCTTGGTCTCTACTTTATTGTTACTGACCTTTATGGGCGAGGCACTACGAAATGCTTTTGATTCTCGTAGAGCAGCTAACTTGAACCAGGGGCGCTCATAAGTACTATGAAGACCTCTACTTTGAATTCTCCTTTACTTCGTTATGAAGACTTTTCAATTTCTTTTGGCTCAGGGCGTCGCGAAAGATTTGCTGTTCATCATCTCGATTTAGAAATTGGCGTTGGTGAGCGGGTTGCTTTGGTAGGAGAATCAGGTTCAGGTAAGACCTTAACGGCGCTAGCGCCTTTACGTCTTGAGCCTGAAGGTGCAAAAGTTTCTGGTCGCATTTTATGGAGCGGTAAGCAGGGTACTGAAGCACCTGTTGATTTGCTATCAGTACCGATGCAAGATATTCGAGAGATTCGTGGTCGTGAGATCGCGATGGTTTTTCAAGAACCAATGACTGCATTAAATCCGCTTTTTACTGTAGGTAATCAAATTGTTGAGGCTGTCCAGGTTTACCAGCCTTTAATTTCTAAAGCGGATTGCATGTCTGCTGCAATTGATTTACTTAAGAAAACGGGGATTCCAGAGCCAGATAAGCGTTTTCATTCTTATCCCCATCAGCTTTCTGGTGGGCAGCGTCAACGTGCCATGATTGCCATGGCTTTGGCCTGTAAACCACGCTTATTAATTGCGGATGAGCCCACTACTGCACTGGATGTTAGCCTGCGTTTGCAAATATTAGATTTACTCAAAGAGTTGCAGGAGGAATCTAAGGATCATGGTGGCATGGCGATTTTATTGATCACACATGATCTCAATTTGGTAAAACACTTTGCTCAGCGTGTAGCCGTTCTCAATCAAGGCAACCTCATGGAAGTTGGCGCCACCAAGCAGGTATTTGAACACCCGAAAGATGCCTATACAAAATCATTGGTAAATAGCGAGCCAGTACGCAATTTGGCACCAGTAATGCCTTTAGCACCAGTTCTCTTAAAGACCAATAACTTGTCAGTTTCGTATCCAGGGACCGGTTCGGCTGCATGGTTTAAAAAACCGCCGCGACATCAAGTGTTGCGCAAAGTTGACTTTGAGCTCAAGCAGGGGCAAACCATTGGCGTGATAGGTGAGTCGGGTTCTGGCAAGACAACTTTGGGAATGGCTGTGCTCGGATTACTGGGAGATTCAGCTGCGATGATTACAGGTGAAGTAGATGTCTTGGGTCATGATTGGCAAACACTGAAGCCTGTAGAGCGACGCGCTATGCGCTCTAGCCTACAAGTAATTTTTCAAGATCCGTTTGGATCCCTATCCCCGCGCATGAATGTCATGCAAATTATTTCCGAAGGTCTTGATATTCACTTTCCGCATTTATCCACAGCAGAACGAGAATCTCGTGTCTTAGACATGTTGCGTGAAGTCGGTATCGATCGCTCAGCGCTAACGCGTTACCCCCATGAGTTTTCAGGTGGACAGAGGCAGCGCATTGCGATTGCCCGGGCTTTAATTCTCAAGCCGCAGATTTTAGTTTTGGATGAACCAACCTCAGCACTTGACGTGTCCATTCAGAAGCAGGTGCTTGCCTTGCTTGCTGAGCTGCAAAAAAAATACAATCTCGCTTACCTCATGATTAGTCATGATTTGGCAGTGATTCGGGCTATGTCCCATGAAATCATGGTTCTTAAGGCGGGTAAGGTTGTTGAGTTTGGGGACACTGAAACTCTCATTAAGCATCCTCGTCAAACCTATACAAAAGAGCTATTCACAGCTGCTGAGCTCACTTAGTCTCTTGAAAATTGACGTCAATATGGGCATTTTTGGTGCATTGGAGCCCAATTATGGCAATTTATTGATCTAAAACAAGCAGTTAGCCATGAAGCTGTCGTAAAGTGACATGTCCCATCTTTGATAGAATGTGCTGATGTCAAGTAAAAACATGCAATTGAATTTGCTTACCAAGCATTCGCGCTTAGCGTTTCTGTTGGCGTTTACTTTCTTCATGCAGCCCGCTTTGGCCGCTGATTCTGATAATGCTAAGGATGCCCCGACCGAAGTGGCAAGTGAAGCTGGCAAAGAGTTGGGTAAAGAAACCGAAAAGCAAAGCATGTTTCAAGCTGGTAAGTCATATTTTTTTCGCGTGTCCGATCGCTTAGCTGATTCGGTTACCGGTAAATCTGATGAGTTAATCAATCGGGCGATGGAAGTCATTGGTGTGCGCTATCGCTGGGACACGGAGTTGCCTCAGTCGGGTTTAGATGGAAGTAGTTTTGTTGGATACGTTTTTAAAGACAAGCTAGGCTTCTTGTTGCCCCGCAAGTCTACGCAAATGAGTCGCGTTGGAAAGCCTGTTACTAGAGAAGAATTGCAACCCGGTGATCTGGTGTTTTTTAATACGATGCGTTTAACTTTTTCTCATGTTGGAATTTATGTTGGCGACAATAAATTTATTCACTCGCCTTCTAAAGGTACGAGCGTTCGTGTTGATGACCTGAATAGTCTTTACTGGGATAAACGTTTTGATGGCGCACGTCGTTTAGACGGTAGTGATAGCCTGGGTGATTCCGAGCGCAAAGAATTATTGAACGAAGTCAATAAGTTAAAACGTCAATCTCGTAATCTCTAAACTCTAAGCTTTTCTTTGATGCTAGCCATCTGCTCTTGAGCAGCTATTTCTCCGGCCAAAATTGCAGCATTCCTCGATTTAAAGTCACTACTACCCATTTGTTTGAGGTGGGGAGTGATGACAATATCTGCGTTTTTGAGTTCATATTGATTGATGCTTCGCTGCATGATTGAGATTGTCTGTTGCATCACGCCGAACGTACCGCTAGCATCTTGGTGAACTGGTTCTGAAGAAATATTCACCGCAATGACAATGGTCGCCCCCATTTGTCTGGCATAACTTGCTGGCACTGGAGCAACCAGCCCGCCATCAACAAATTCTTTACCGCTGATCACTGCTGGCTGAAAAATTCCAGGAACACTACACGAAGCTCTGACCGCTAAGCCGGTATTGCCTGAGCGGAATAAAACACCTTTACCTGATTGCAGTTCTGTAGCGACAATACCCAAGGGGATACGCATTTGTTCAATCGTTTTGCTTTGTACTTCTCGATTAATCATGTTTTGCAAAGCATCACCCTTAATGAGTCCACCAAACCTTCCGGCAAAAGGGAGATCCCAATCGGTAATGGTCGCTTCATCCAAATTGAGTGCAAGGCGGTTGAGTTCATTACCCGTAGCCCCAGATGCAAATAAGGCGCCAATCACACTGCCTGCGCTACTACCTACTACGATGTCAGGGCGAATCCCTTGTGCCTCAAGTGCTTTAATCACCCCCACGTGGGCAAAGCCACGAGCAGCGCCAGCCCCTAAAGCCAGGCCAATTACTGGCTTGCGGCTAGTCATCAGGCTACATCCAGTCAAACTTGAGGCCCCGCCAATAGCCCCAATACCCAGGCTCAAGTTCAGAAAATGCCTTCTTTTCTGGTCTAGAGTGTCAGATAGCTTAAATTGGGGTGGGATTTCGTGCATATGGCTATTGTATTGAGCCTCCCTTATAATGGCCCAATAGTGAGCGAAAAGAACTTCGTTTCAGCTCGGGTAACTCTCTCGGATCTATGTTTTGAGGTTAATTGCCCGTAGTAAGCTAATAGAACATCACCAACCCATTACTGAAATACATTTTTAAAGCCTCATCAGGCGACTGCCTGATAGCCTGAATTTTATGGACGATCACAACAAACGTGTCATTGAAACAGCCCTCTTGTGTGCTCAAGAGCCTCTCACCGTTCCTGATCTGACGCGCTTATTTGCCGAAGACGTTACACCGAACGAGATTGATGATGCACTCTTAGAGCTGCAAAAAGCCTGGGAAGACAAGGGGATGGAGCTAGTGCATATTGCTACCGGCTGGCGTTTCCAAAGTCGTTTATCGATGCGAGAGTATCTTGATCGCTTAACACCAGAAAAACCGCCAAAGTATTCAAGGGCAGTGATGGAAACTTTAGCAATTATTGCTTATCGTCAGCCTGTAACACGCGGTGAGATTGAAGAAATTCGTGGTGTTGCGGTCAGTAGCAATGTGATGAAGCAGTTAGAAGATCGAGGTTGGGTTGAGGTCATTGGCCATAAGGAAACGATTGGTCGTCCTGGTTTATATGCCACCACAAAGCAATTCCTTGATGATTTAAGTCTCACGAATTTGCAAAGCTTACCAATCCTTGAGGATGCTGCCCCGATGGCTGCTGCCGAGCAATTAGGCCAAGCTGTTATTGAGTTTGATGCATCAGCTACTGTCGAGACAGTAATCATTGCAGAAGAAGCCGTGACTATCGATGTTCAAGAGTTAACTGAATCTGATGATGAAGATGCATTAGAGATAGCAAGTGAAGAAGTAATCCCAGAGTCTGAAAAATCAGACGAACAAAAATAATTATTAATGACAAGTTCTAACGAAAACGAAATACCTCCGATGAGTGCTTCATCGGATAATCCTACCAATTCTGAAGGCGCTAAGACCGAAGGTCGCGAAGGTGGCCAACGCCGTCCGCGTCGTCAGGGAGCCGGCGGAAACAAGCACCCCTTTAATAAGAAGCGTCCCTTTAATAAGGACCGGCCGCGTAGAGAGGGTGGTGATGCTCATACGCCTCGTGAAGGTGGTGCTGCGAAGTTAGCACCTAACGCTGCAGAAAGCGAAGCCCTTTTCGCATCTGTTGTCTCCGGTGAGTTCGATGCTGCTTTAGATGCTCCCGAACTGGAGGAGGTAAAAAATCCTGATGGTTTAGATATCAGTGAGATTTCTCATCAGACGGGCGCTGAGCGTCGTGCCCAACGAGTTCGTCATGACGATGATGCTGATGTGCCTAGTGAAGATGAGATGAGTAGCTTGCAATTTGCAAACGTCGATGATTTGCCTCTCAGTTTGCGCGATGAAGTATGGTCTGATCTCGATGGCTTAGATGATGATGCTGATGATGAAGATACCGTCAAGCTGCATAAGGTCTTGGCCGATGTTGGCATGGGTTCACGCCGCGATATGGAGGACTTGATTATTCAAGGTCGAGTATCAGTCAATGGTTTGCCAGCCCATATTGGCCAAAGAATTGGACCAACAGATCAAGTTCGCATCAATGGCAAACAAGTTCATCGCAAGATTCAGACAAAGCCGCCTCGTGTCATTCTGTATCACAAGCCCTCAGGCGAAATCGTAAGTCAATCAGATCCAGAAGGTCGTCCAACGGTATTTGATCGTTTGCCTAAACCACGTCAAGGCCGCTGGATTGCAGTAGGGCGCTTGGACTTTAATACTGAAGGTTTATTGTTGTTTACGACCTCAGGCGAGTTGGCAAATCGTTTAATGCATCCCCGTTACGGCATTGAGCGTGAATATGCCGTCCGTATCTTAGGTGAGCTCAGTCAAGAAAATACTGCCCAACTGAAGAGTGGTATCACCTTGGATGATGGCCAAGCAAAATTTTTACGTTTAGCAATGGGTGGTGGCGATGGTGCAAACCGTTGGTATCACGTTGCATTGACCGAAGGTCGTAATCGTGAAGTGCGTCGTATGTTTGAGGCGGTTGGCCACACGGTCTCTCGTTTGCTCAGAACCCGTTATGGCATGTTCTTACTTCCTCCGCGTCTGCGTCGCGGAAAATGGGAAGAGGTTTCTCCAGAAGGCGTAGCTAGCCTGATGAAATCTGCAGGCCTCAAGGTGCCACAAGCACAAGATAAGGGTCGTAATCCAAACTCAAATAATCGCGATCGTCATGCAGGTGCAGGCGAAAACTTTCAGCCAGATCCAATGCAAACCTCAGTTTCTTATTGGGGCTCTCGTGACGCCTTGACTTTAGCTAGTGGTCATAACGGCATGACCCATCAAGGCAGGGGTGGTAAACCTGCTGGCGGTGGTTCTGGTGATGGTCGTGGACCGTTCCGGGGTCGTACTCAGGCAGGTCGACCAGGTCAAGGCGGTCAGGGTGGTCAAGGGCAAAACCGTAATAAGGCCAAAAAAGTGCATCACGGACAGTCCGCTTTTGTGACGGCAAGCCCCCAAAGTCCAGGAAATGGCCCTAAACGGAATGCACCAAAAGGGCGCAAACCATTCAATAAAGGGCCTAGAAAACCGAGAAATCCAGGCGAAAGCTTCTGATTTCTAACAGTTTTCCTCTAAATCAGCTATAATTTTGGACTGACAGCAGCCCGCTGCTGTTTAAGTTGTTACCGACTGATGTTGCGATCAACGTAAGTCGGCCTGTTCTGAATTTCGAGAATATGGGCTTTGAAGCCCATTTTTTTTTGCCGTTTTGTATTGAGAGGTTGTCGTGAAAGATCAGCGGATTATTTCTGCAGAAGTAGAAAACCTAGGTTACACACTCGTAGATATCGAGCGTGAAGCCGGGGGTTTGCTGCGTGTCACGATTGAAAACCCAGATTATGAGCGTTTGATTACGGTTTTAGATTGCGAAAAAGTAAGTCACCAACTGAGCTACGCACTGCCAGTCGAGAATATTCCTTTCGAGCGATTAGAGATCTCCTCCCCAGGGTTGGATCGTCCAGTGATAGTGGCGGCTGATTTTGAGCGCTTTTCTGGTATGGAAATAGATTTGAAGTTGCGTGTTGCCGTTGGGAATCGTAAGAATTTTCGTGGTGTGTTGCAAGGTTTGCTAAGCGGTGAATTAGATTCACCGGATGCGAAATTTGGTTTGTTGTTTGAAGGTGCTGATGGCACTGAGTCTCAATTGGAGTTTTCTATAGCCGAAGTCGATAAGGCTCGGTTGGTCCCTGTTATTGATTTCAAAGGAAGAAAGTCATGAGTCGAGAAGTTCTCATGTTGGCAGACGCCTTAGCGCGTGAAAAAAACGTAGATCAAGCGATTGTGTTTGAGGCGCTAGAAATGGCGTTGGCATCAGCCACTAAAAAACGTTACACGACAGAAGACGTTGATATTCGTGTATCGATTGATCGTGAAACTGGGGAGTATGAAACTTTCCGTCGCTGGTTAGTCGTTCCTGATGAGGCTGGACTCCAAGAGCCAGACAAAGAAATTCTGCATTTTGAGGCTTTAGAGCAATTTCCAGACATGGAAGTGGGCGAATACATTGAAGAGCAGATTGAGTCTTTAGCCTTTGGCCGCATTGGAGCACAAGCAGCCAAGCAAGTGATCTTGCAGCGCATTCGCGATGCTGAGCGTGAACAGATTCTGAACGACTACCTTGAGCGTGGCGAAAAAGTCATGACGGGTACCGTCAAGCGTGCCGATAAAAATGGTTTGATTATCGAATCTGGTCGTGTTGAAGCCTTGCTGCGTCGCGATCAAATGATTCCAAAAGAGAATTTACGTTCTGGTGACCGAGTGCGGGCTTACATTCTTAAGGTGGATCGTGAAGCACGTGGCCCACAAATTGAGCTTTCTCGTACCTGTCCTGATTTCCTAATCAAGTTGTTTGAAAACGAAGTTCCAGAAATGGAGCAAGGCTTGCTAGAGATTAAAGGTGCAGCTCGTGATCCTGGTGTCCGCGCAAAGATTGCAGTCATTACTTATGACAAGCGTATCGATCCAATTGGTACTTGCGTTGGCGTTCGTGGGACACGCGTTACTGCTGTGCGTAACGAAGTTGCCGGCGAAGCAGTGGATATCGTATTGTGGTCTGAAGATCCAGCTCAATTTGTGATCGGTGCTTTGGCGCCAGCACAAGTGTCATCTATTGTGGTTGATGAAGAGCGTCATGCAATGGATGTCGTGGTTGATGAAGAGAACTTGGCGATTGCCATCGGCCGTAGCGGACAGAACGTTCGTCTGGCTAGTGAATTGACTGGTTGGCAGATTAATATCATGACTCCAGAAGAGTCCGCTGAAAAAACCGAAAAAGAGGCAGCTTCTGTTCGTCAATTATTCATGGATAAATTGGATGTTGACCAAGAAGTTGCTGACATCCTCATTGAAGAGGGTTTCAACACTCTAGAAGAGGTTGCTTATGTACCTTTATCAGAAATGTTGGAAATCGACTCTTTCGATGAAGACACTGTAAATGAATTGCGTACACGCGCACGTGACTCTTTGTTGACTATGGAGTTGGCTAAAGAAGAACGTGTTGGCGAAGTCTCACAAGATTTACGTTCCTTAGAAGGAATGACAACGGAGTTGATTGCTAAGCTTGCTGACAATCAAGTTCATACCCGTGACGACTTGGCTGAACTGGCTGTTGATGAGCTAGTTGAGGCGACACAAATTGACGAAGAAACTGCGAAAACGCTCATCATGAAAGCGCGCG
>JBFZCO010000116.1:0-6288 GCA_041307885.1 Burkholderiales bacterium
GGCGTAATGTAGTTCTTCTCTTCCATGGCATAATTATGGCTGTTGCGGCTGTAGCTCAGCTGGATAGAGTACTTGGCTACGAACCAAGGGGTCGTGGGTTCAATTCCTGCCAGCCGCACCATCTTTATATAGGGCCTAGTCAAAAACTAGGCCCTTTCCATTTTTATCTGTTTAAGCGAACTGTTACCTACTTCCCTTATAGTTTGGCTATGAGCATTTCCCAACCCCTTTCGTCAACAAAGCTTGCCCCTGTAGCTGTTTGGTCACAAACAGATCAGATGCATGCCCAGGTCTCTTTAAGCGGGATTGTGAATGTCCATTCCCTTTCGGGCGTTTGGACAGCAATTTACGACCAGCAGGCTTCTTGGTTGGGGCAGGGTGGAGGCAAAGGGCAATTACTTGTGTTCGATGCTTCTCAAGTTGCTTCTTTGGACGGTTCTGCATTTGCCTTTTTGATCGATATTCAAAAGGCTCAAGAAAGCAAGGGTGGGCAATTTCAGATTCAAGGCTTAGACCCTAAGTATCAACCTCTTTTGCATGAGTTTGATCCAATCACCAATTTGTTTCCTGCTCCCGCGATTAAGCCCAAAAGGAGTTTTGTAGTCAGTACAGGTATGGCCACTCAAAATTTATTGGATGATGCGCGTGGCTTGATAACTTTCACAGGACATCTCTGTGCAGATTTAGTGTGGTCAATTCGTCACATTAATCAAGTTCGCTGGGGTGACTTTGTCAATGCTGCAGTAGAGGCAGGCATTGCGGCATTGCCCATTGTCGGTTTGGTGTCATTTTTGATTGGCGTCATTCTATCTTTCCAAGCGGCCATTGGTATGCAGCAGTTCGGCGCCGTTTCTTTTGTGGGGCCGCTTGCTGCGCTCGGTATTGTTCGTGAAATGGGACCTTTAATTACTGCCATTCTTTTAGCTGGCCGTTCCTCTGCAGCATTTGCTGCAGAAATTGGCACGATGACTGTCAATAGTGAAGTCGATGCTTTAGTCACTGGGGGATTAAGCCCTATCCGATTTTTAGTTGTGCCACGAGTCTTGGCTGGTATTTTGGTAATGCCGATATTGACTTTATATGCCGATATTGTGAGTATTTTTGCCTCAATGTTGACTATGCAAATCTATGGCATTCCTTTCATTAATTTTTATAACGGCATGTTAGCTGCTGTTGACATTGAAGATGTCTTATCGGGTTTATTAAAGGCTACATTATTTGGCGTAGTAATCTCTGCTGTGGGCTGTCTCCGCGGGATGCAAACTGGCACTGGCGCTGCAGCAGTCGGTATTTCAGCTACTCGCGCTGTGGTTAGTAGCATTGTCATGATTGTGCTCGTAGACGGTATCTTTGCCTATATCTCCTATAGGACGGGCTTCTAATGGTCACTATAGATAACGCGATCGATGTGCGCAATTTGACTGTTGGTTATGGCTCTAAGGTATTGCTGCAGAACCTCAATTTTTCTGTCAAGCAAGGTGAAATTTTTGTCATTCTTGGTGGCTCTGGCTGCGGTAAATCTAGCCTCCTCAAAAATTTATTTGGGCTTTATCAACCTCTAGCCGGTGATGTATTGATTGAAGGTCAAAATATCACTACAGCCCAAGGTGCTGAGCGCCAAAAAATTATGACCAGCTTTGGGGTGATGTATCAGCAAGGTGCTTTGTTTGGATCAATGAATTTGCTTGATAACGTTACTCTGTTTATGGAAGAGTACACAAAACTCACTAGACCACAAATGGAATTGTTAGCGCGTTGTAAATTAGATCTTGTTGGTTTGTTACCTTATGAGTCTTATATGCCCAGCGAAATTAGCGGGGGAATGCAAAAGCGGGCAGCAATTGCTAGAGCGATGGCTTTAGATCCTAAAATTTTATTTTTAGATGAGCCTTCTGCTGGCTTAGACCCCATTACGTCTGCAGACCTAGACAGCACTATTTTGGATTTATCGAAAAACTTAGGCTTTACCTTTGTTATTGTGTCGCATGAGTTGGCTAGTATTTATGCTATTGCAGACAAAGTCATCATGTTGGATAAGGATGCTAAGGGAATTATTGCCGAAGGCGACCCTAAGGTATTGCGAGACTCCAGTAAAGATCCTCGGGTTCATCAATTTTTCAATCGCATTATGAGTAAGGACGCAGCATGAGTAATAACTCTAACCCTAACTATTTCCGTCTAGGTATTTTTGTGCTTGCGGCAATCGGAGTCTTGCTAGCTGTCATATTAATTTTTGGGTCTGGAAAGTTCTTTAAGAAATCATTCATGATTGAAACCTACCTCAAGCAATCTGTTACTGGCTTAGATAATGGGGCTGCTGTTCGTTTTAGGGGTGTGAAGATTGGTCAAGTCACTTCCATTGGATTGTCTGGGGATATGTATGAAGATGAACTACCCATTCCTGAGCGCCTTCAATACGTGGTCATTCGGATGCAGATTTTTGGAAATCAGATTGATTCAGAGCAAATTGCTGCTTTTGTAAAAGATAACTTGCGCGCACGTGTCAAATCGATGGGTATTACGGGCGTCAACTATGTCGAGTTCGACTTTGATACTCACACCCATGCTCATCCGTCACTTCCTTACCACTGGAAGCCGGAGTATCCCGTCATTCCATCCTTACCTAATCAAGCAGATGAGATTATTTCTGGGATTCAGAAGTTGATCGATGGTGTGAATGCGATCAATATTGATGGTACGCAAAAAAAGTTTGATGATTTATTGGTTAATCTCAATAAGTTAATGGCGGGTGATGGCCAGGAAAATACTGGCTTAGCGGCCTCAGTCAAAGATTTGAATGTGTTGCTTGCTCGATTTGCAAAAGCAACTAACCAGGGCGAGTTAGATCTTTTGATGGGTGAATTGGTGGCAACGATGGTTTCATTGCGACAAACCATCGGTGGCATTCAGGGTGATACTGAAATAACAATGGAAAATCTACGGCAGGCAAGCGAGCAATTAAATGAATTTTCGCGAGTTGCAAGCCAATCTCCCGCCACTTTGATTTGGGGTGAGCCTCCTCCTCGAATTACTCCGCCACTAAATGGGGTGCAAAAATGAGAAGATACTTTATGAAAGGCTCATCCCTAGCAAAAATTGCTGCACTGAGTTTTGTTATTGCTAGCTTAGCTGCATGCTCTTTGCCAAAACATCCAGCACTCGAAACCAGTAGCTGGATGGTAGCACCAGAGCGAACTGGAGCTCCATATAAGCCGCGGACCGATCTTTGGTTAAAAATGGGCGCAGTTTCTACTGCATCACCATTTGATGGTAGATCGATGGTGTATCGCTTGGGAGACCAGAAGTACGAGAAAGATTTTTATAATATTTACTCTGCATTACCTAGTGAAATGATTGGCAATGCTACGCGTCAGTGGATGAATCAAGCGCAGATCTTTGCGATGACAGTAGGACAGGGAAATAGTTTTTTCCCGTTTTATACATTGCAGGCGACAGTCAATGAATTTTATGGTGACTATCGCGTTCGTCCAGAAGCTGTAGTCTCTGTTGAATTTTTCCTCACTGTCACAACTGCTGCTAAGGCCAATCCAGTCATTGGTACTAACCGTTATACAAAACGGGTCGCCTTAAAAGACAATACCCCTGGAGCTCTCGCCTTGGGTCAACAGGAAGCATTAGCACAAATTTTAAAAGAATATGAAGTTGAGCTTGATCGATACGCTAGCAAATTACCAAAGCCCCTAGGCAAGTAGTGATTTGCAAACTCAGTAACTATAAAAAATTGGAGGAGATATGGATTTAGGACTCAAAGGAAAAGTTGCTCTAGTGATGGCCTCAAGCCGTGGTTTGGGTCAAGCAATGGCAGTGTCCTTAGCACGCGAAGGCGTTAAGGTTGCAGTTACTGGACGCAATGCAGAAGGGCTTAAAAAATCAGTTGAGCTAATACAGTCGGTAGGCGGTACAGCCTTAGCCTTAACTTGGGACTTATCTGATCCTTCTGTCATTGATGGCATGGTTTCTCATGTCGAAAAGGAGTTAGGCCCAATCGATATTTTGATTAACAATACCGGTGGACCCCCTCCAACGCCAGCAGCTGGGCAAGACCCCGCCTTATGGCAAAAGAGTTTTAATGATATGGTTCTATCTCTCATCGCGATCACTGATCGCGTTTTGCCGGGTATGCGTCAACGTAAATGGGGTCGCATTATTACTAGCACGACCTCAGGTGCCATCTCTCCGATTAAGAATCTGGCTATTTCCAATACCTTACGTGCCGCTTTATTGGCATGGTCTAAAACATTGTCAGCAGAAGTGGCGCAAGATGGCATTACGGTCAATGTCATTATGCCGGGGCGAGTAGCGACTGATCGTCTGCGTGAACTCGATGAGGCGCGTGCTAAGCGTGAGAATTTGACTTATGACGCAGTGGTGAAGTTAAGTCTCCAAATGATTCCCATGGCTCGCTATGGAGATCCCCGTGAGTATGGTGATACTGCCACCTTTTTGGCTAGTCAAAATGCATCCTTCATCACTGGATCTGTTATCCGGGTTGATGGCGGTCAGATACAGGCAATTTAATATTAGTGTTGACACTTATTTTCCAGAGGCTGCGACGAGATTTCCGCTCTAGTGAACTCGTCGCACTATTTATTGCGCTCACCTTATCGGTAGTCGCGTTATCTAGCGTTAGTTTTCTAGCAGATCGGATGCAAAGGGCATTTTCATTTGATGCCAGGCAGTTACTTGCTTCTGATTTGCTCTTAGTTGCTGATCAGCCTCTATCAGAGCGTTTTATATCTGAGGCGCAAAAACGGAATTTGAAAATAGCGCAAACAGTTGTCTTTCCTAGTATGGCTAGCGTGGGGTCGCAAAGCAAACTGGCTTCTTTAAAAGCAGTTAGCGCTGATTACCCACTTCGTGGCAAGCTCAAAGTGAGGCCAGAATTGCCACTGCAAACTCCTGATACAGGAACAGTCTGGGTGGACCCGGCTATGTTGGCGAGCCTAAATGCCAAAGTGGGAAATGAAATTCAGCTGGGAAATAATACCTTTGTGATTAGCGGCGTCCTTGAGCAGGAGTTGGATCGTGGCGCTGGCTTTATGAACTTCGCTCCACGCATCATGATGTCATTCAATGACTTACCATCGACTGGCTTAATTGGCTTAGGTAGTCGGGTGACGTACCGACTCTTGTTGGCTGGAGATGACCGTGCAATTGCGGGATATGAAGATTGGGCCAGTCAATGGATTGCATCTGAGAGCTTACGTGGTATTCGAATTGAAACGCTAGAGAATGCTCAGCCTTTAATGCGCAAAACTTTAGAGCGGGCTGAACGCTTTTTATCCCTAGTCGCTCTCTTAACGGCCATGGTTGCTGCTGTTGCAATTGCCTTGTCAGCTCGGCGTTACGTATTGAGGCAGGCTGATGTTTGTGCAGTGATGAAGTGTCTTGGTGCAAGCCAGAACCTCATTTTAAAGAGCCAATTAAAAATACTGGGTATTTTAAGCATCTTGGCAACCATCATCGGTGGTTTATTAGGCTATGGTATTCAAGAGATACTAATGCGCATGTTGGGAAACTTAGTTTTAACTGAGCTTCCGGATATCTCTCTTTGGCCGGTATTATGGAGCGCCCTTTTTTCTAGCGTTCTCTTAATTGGTTTTGCTGGACCGCCTTTATTTACTCTCGTAACCATTTCTCCGGTTCGCTTGGTGCGTAAGGAGCTATCACAGATCAATATGCGGGCGATTTGGGTTGCCTTGTTCGGCTTAATCACATGCTTTGTTTTGATTGCAGTTGCTGCTCGTGACTGGAAATTAGCAGCATGGGTTGGGCTGAGTTTCACTTTAGCTGTCGGCTTATTTTCGGTATTTGCTTGGGTTACTTTGCGCTTACTGAGTCATGGGTTTGCAAGCATGCTGACTAGTAGCTTTGCGATTCGCTTTGCATTACTTTCACAAGCGCGACGAGCAGGTTTTGCGGTCATGCAAATTACTGCATTAGGAATCGCCTTAATGGCATTACTAATGATTCTTTTGCTCCGTCAGGATTTATTGGCTACTTGGCAGGGCAGCATACCTGTCGATGCGCCCAATCGTTTCATGATTAATATTCAGGCTGATCAAAAACAAGGGATTGCTCAATCGCTTGAAAAAGCAGGGGCTAATCCACCGCAGTTTTACCCTATGGTACGAGCCCGTCTTATAGAGGTCAATGGAAAACCGATTGGCCCTAATGAATACAAAGAAGATAATGCACGTCGCTTGGTTGATCGAGAATTTAATCTCTCATACACAGATCAACTTCCTGATGGTAACCGCGTAACTG
>JBFZCO010000117.1:0-32618 GCA_041307885.1 Burkholderiales bacterium
CCCCCAAGTTATGAGCAAAAGTCGATTTCAGCATCGGAAAAACGTGGCAAGCTTTGCTTACTCGCATCCCCAGAAGGTGGTGGAAATGCAGTGAAGATTCATGCTGATGCCAAAATGTATGGTGGTTTATTTGATGGGCAAGAATCAGCCCAGCTCAATCTTGACCCTAGCCGTAAAGCCTACGTTCATCTAATTAAAGGCGAAGTGCAAGTAAATGACATGACACTTAAGGGCGGCGATGCACTCCTAATAGAAAATGAAAAGATGCTCGACATTTCTCAAGGTAAAGATGCTGAGATGATCATTTTTGATCTTTGCAACACATAAGTAGATACACAAGTAAGCTCAAAAGAAAAATTAAATACTTTGGATAAAAAAGAGATGGATAACTTTGTTGGTGTTATTGGCACTGGCACAATGGCTGCTGGTATAGCGGCAGGATTTATTGCGCACAGCACTCCCGTAGCAATTCTGGGAAGAAGCAAAGAAAAAGCACGGGCTTGTTTAAAGAAGGCTATCTCGCTTGCAATCAAGCTTGGCCTGCATGGAAAAAATGCATCAAAGAGTGATATCGACATTGAGGCGGCTCAAGTAAGTGAACCGCTCACGGAATGGGATGGTTGGAGTCATTGTTTTTGGGTGATCGAAACAGTGGCAGAAAATTTAGCGCTCAAGCAAGAAGTATTTGCCTATCTAGACACAAAAGTTCCCGCACATATTCCCATTGGTAGCAATAGCTCTGGTTTTCCCATTACAAAGATCTCTGCCAATCTAAAGACCGCCAATCGCATGATGGGGGCACATTACTTTATGCCAGCCGAAGTGGTGCCTTTAGTTGAAATCGTGCTGGGTGAAAAAACAGATCTTGCAATTGCTGAACAAGCCTGCCAAATCTATCGAGATATCGATAAGAAACCCGTATTAGTTAAAAAGGATATTCCTGGATTTTTAGCAAATCGTATTCAGCATGCCTTAATGCGGGAAGCGCTTTCTCTAGTTGAAGAGGGAATTGCTAGTCCTGAAGATATTGATGACGCCGTGAGATATAGCTTTGGATTTCGCTATGCAGCAGTTGGTCCAATGACCCAAAAAGAAATTTCCGGATGGGATGGGATGGCCAACGCAGCAAAAGAAATCTACCCCTCACTATCAAACATGGTTACCCTACCCCCTAAACTAGAGGAACTCATGAAGCAAGGAAAGACCGGTATGAAAGCGGGTGAAGGCTTTCGAAAATGGACGCCTGAAGAAATTGAGCAGATATCAGAGTCATACTCAAAAAGGCTTAAAGCTGCCTTTGATGTATTGAATATGAAATAAAACCATAGATCCATATAAATTGAAAGATATTCATGATTGAAACTTCTGAGAAAAAGCTAGCTGGCCCCATTATTCGCCTTCACCCAAACGACAATGTGGTTGTGGCGCGAGTAGATGTGGCCATTGGTGAAGCTGTCCCTAGCGAAAATATCACTAGCCGCAGTCAAGTGCCTGCTGGGTACAAGATTGCAGCAAAGAAGATCATTAAAGGCGATCCAATTCTGAAATACAACGTCACAGTTGGATTTGCCAATACTGATATTGAGCCTGGAACCATGGTGCATAGCCACAACACGGAGTTTCGGGAATTCGATCGTGATTATGCATACGCAAGTGAATTTAAACCCACCACATTCCTACCAGAATCAGAGCGCGCAACATTTCAAGGCTATGTGCGCGCCAATGGCAAAGTAGGTACACGTAATTTCATTGGTCTTTTATCAACGGTCAATTGTTCTGCAACGGTTGTTCATAAGATTGCAGAATGGTTTACACCTGAACGCTTAAAAGATTTTCCAAATGTAGATGGCGTAGTAGCTTTTAGTCACGGCATAGGATGTGGCATGGAAATGAGTGGTGAGCCCATGCAATTACTGAGAAGAACTATGGCAGGCTATGCTCAACACCCTAATCTTGCTGCCGCTCTCATTATTGGCCTGGGTTGCGAACGCAATCAACTCAAAGGATTAATGGAGCAGGAGAATCTTCAGGAAAATTCAACGCTTCATACCTTCATCATGCAAGAAACGGGTGGTACCCGTAAAACTATTGAGGCCGGCATTGAAGCAGTCAAAGCTCTTTTGCCAGAAGCCAATAAAGCAAAACGTCAAACAGTTTGTGCAAGTCACCTATGCATTGGCTTGCAATGTGGAGGATCTGATGGCTTTTCTTCCATAACTGCCAATCCTGCTTTAGGTGCTGCGATCGATATTCTGTCGCGCCATGGTGGTACGGGCATTCTTTCTGAGACACCCGAGATCTACGGGGTTGAACACACTTTGACGCGCAGAGCAGCAAGCAAAGAAATCGGTGAAAGACTCATTCAAAGAATTCGCTGGTGGAAAGATGAATACTCTGTTGGGCGAGATGTTCAAATTAATGGGCAAGTTAGTCCTGGCAATCAAATTGGTGGGCTAGCTAATATCTTTGAAAAATCGCTTGGCTCCTCAATGAAGGGTGGCACTGGTCCATTGATGGAGGTTTATCGCTATGCAGAACCCGTCACTGCTAAAGGTTTTGTGTTTATGGATACGCCTGGTTTTGACCCAGTCTCAGCAACTGGGCAAATTGCAGGTGGTGCCAATCTTATCGCGTTTACTACTGGGCGTGGCTCGATGTTTGGCTCTAAACCCGCTCCCTGTATCAAGTTGGCAACTAATACCCCAATGTATCAGCGATTGACTGAGGATATGGACATTAATTGCGGAGAAATATTGGATGGGACGGTCTCCGTGCAAGAGATGGGGCAACGTATCTTTGAATTATTCCTAAGAACAGCCTCGGGAGAGCGTTCCAAGAGCGAATTACTAGGCCTTGGTGATCACGAGTTCGTACCCTGGCAAATCGGGGTGATGAGTTAAAACCAAGCCTAGATCATTGCCCTAGCGAAGAAGTTAGAAATTCGGCCTAAGAACTGTAGAATTGAGCTTATAGATTCAATCAGGACTTAATCAGAATTATGAAATTTAGGGATTACTACGAAACACTGGGGGTAGCTCGTACCGCAACTGAGGCAGAGATCAAATCAGCCTACCGGAAGTTAGCTCGCAAATACCATCCAGACGTTAATAAAGAGGCTGGCGCTGAGGAACAATTTAAGGCTGTTGGTGAAGCTTATGCTGTACTAAAGGACACCGAAAAACGGGCTGCCTATGATCGCATGGGTGCCAATTGGAAGAGTGGCCAGGACTTCACCCCACCGCCAAATTGGAATGAAGGTTTTGAATACTCTGATGGTGGCTTTGGTAGCGCATATGACGGCGACCAAAGTGAATTCTTTGAATCACTCTTTGGTAGAGGAAGACATCGCCAAGGTGGTCGCAGTAGCGATCCACGTCAAGGAATGAATTTTAAAGGTCAAGATCATCATGCAAAAATATTGATTGATTTAGCAGATGCTTACAACGGTGCAAAACGCACGATCTCTTTACATATGCCCACCCAAGATGCCAGTGGTCACGTGACTACACAAGAGCGTAAACTCGATGTCAGCATTCCAAAGGGAATTAAAGCGGGACAAAGTCTTCGCTTAGCTGGCCAAGGTGGACCTGGTATTGGCCAAGGTGGTGCTGGAGATTTATATCTTGAAATTGATTTTCACCCCAATCCCATTTACCGAGTTGATGGCAAAGATGTCTATCTTGATTTGCCCTTGGCACCCTGGGAAGCCGCTTTAGGTACTACGGTCAATATTCCTACTCCAGCCGGATCAACCCTAGAGTTAAAAATCCCAGCTGGTACAGCTGCGGGTCGCAAGATGCGACTTAAGGGAAAGGGAATTCCAAGCAAAGAGGCTGGAGATTTATTTGTAGTGCCCGCAATTGCACTGCCAAATGCAGAAACTGATACTCATAAAGAAGCCTATCAAACTTTTGAGAAAGCTTTTGATTTCAACCCAAGAGCACATTTAAAGGGGTAAGAAACATGACACAAACTCATATCACCTGGATTGAAGGTGCCATTGTTGAGGATGAGGTTCACATGAGTATTGTCGAACTCTCACAAGCAGCGCGAACTCCTGAAGAGCTCATTATGTCTTGGGTATCGGAAGGGGTTCTTAGTCCAGCGGGATCTTCGCCAGAGGATTGGCGTTTTAGCGGTGAATCACTCCGTCGTGCAAAGACAGCTGCTCGTCTCACGCATGATTTAGAACTCAATACGCCAGGAGTTGCTTTAGCGCTAGATCTTTTAGAAGAAATTACTCGACTACGCAATCAACTCAGCCATGAAAAAATAGGCTAATTCCTGTTGAATACAGATTTACTAAAACAGCGCCCCAAGGAAACTAAGGACATTAGCTTATTTTCTGCCACAGCCTTAGGTATTGGTGGAATGATGGGTGCAGGCCTTTACTCCCTTTTGGGCCTCGCTAGCTCGCATGCTGGTACGCATGTTCCCCTGGCCTTTCTGATAGGCGCCATCGCAGCCTCATTCTCAGTCTACTCTTACGCTAAGTTAGGGGCAGCATTTCCGAGCAGTGGCGGAGCAGCTACTTTTACGGTCATGAGTTTTGGTCCAGGGATTATCTCGGGTGGCATCAATTTATTTCAATATATCGCCTACTTGATTGCAGCAGCTCTATATGCGGCCGGCTTTGTTGAATACACCAATCATTTATTTGGCGGAAATCTATCCCCTATCGCCCTCAAAATGATCACAGCAGCCGTGATATTTATTTGCACATTCATCAATCTTCTCGGTCCAAGCCTCGTTGGCAAAGCAGAAACATTAGCGATTGGCTTAGTCGTAATTAGCTTACTGGTTTTTTCAGCAATGGGTTTTCATCAAACGAGCTTCCAAAGCTTTCATATGGGTGGGGGCACGATTGAGGGAATTGCTGTAGCCGCTGGCATTCTCTATATCAACTTTCAAGGATTTGGAGTTGTGACGAATTCCTCTTCTGCCATGAGAAGCCCTCAGAAAGAGCTGCCGCTTGCGATGTTTTCTGCCTTGATCTTAGTAACAATCGCCTATTTAGCAGTTAGTACTGCGGTAGTAATGCTGATGCCATTGAGTGAAATACAAATACATAGCGGTCATGTTCTAGCAGTAGCCGCTCAAATGGTTGCCGGAAAATTTGGTTTTATTTTGATTAGTATTTCTGCGTTATTGGCTTGTGCTGCCGCAGTAAATGCCACTATTTTTGCCGCTTCGAATATTGCAGCCGATGTTGCCCAAAAGAATACCGTTTCAAAGGCATTAGGTAGTAGCGTTTTAAAAAATAAACTGCGCGCACTCACAATTTCATCTATTGGCGTTATCGTATTTGCTATAGCCTTTCCTTTAAATGAGGTCGGGCAAATGGCTAGCCTAGCTTTTCTGCTGGTTTATGCAGCCATTACCTATGGTCACATTCAGATTTACCAAAAGACTGGGGCAAATCGGAAAATTCTTTGGTGTGCGATTGTGATTAATCTAACGCTCTTTACTGCATTATTCATCAACACGATCAAAACTTCACCATCAAGCACCATTGCTCTAGTAGTTGTACTCATTGCATCATTTCTGATCGAGGCAGTATCACGCCACAGAAATAAGCGCGCCCAAGCCCATTAGGACTCAGATCGGCTCAGCAGTAACTCCCAGCGCTGTAATTTTAGGTCAAGATCTGCCGTGAGTTCAGATAGACGAGCTTGCATACTGGCAGCTAATTCGGGCTCATTCTTGTAAAGCTCTGGATTGCTCATCGCAATCCCAATGTCAGCCTGCTCTTTTTCAAGAACCTCAATTTGCAATGGCAATGACTCGAGCTCTTGTCGCTCCTTACTATTCAGTTTTTGCACGCTATTTTTGACTGCGGGAACTTTAGCCTGAGGTTTAACTTCAACCTTGATCTCCGTTTTATCAGCTAGTTTATTAGCACCATTTTCTGCGCGAATTTTGTCAGAGCGTGCCTTTTGAATTTTCCAATCTTCATAGCCACCTTCATACTCACGCCAAAATCCATCACCCTCATTGGCGATGATGCTAGTCACCACGTTATCCAAGAAATATCGATCATGACTTACTAAGAAAACAGTTCCTTTGTAGTCTTGCAATAATTGCTCAAGCAAATCTAAAGTATCAATATCCAAGTCATTTGTGGGCTCATCCAATACTAAAACGTTTGCTGGCCGCGCAAACAGTCGAGCCAGCAGCAATCGATTGCGCTCCCCACCAGATAAAGTGCTTACTGGAGAATTGGTACGCTCTGGCGCAAACAAGAAGTCACTCAAGTAACTCTTAACATGCTTTTTATTACCATTTATTTCTATCCACTCGCTTCCCGGACTGATGTAATCTTCGAGCGAAGCATTTAGATCAAGTCCCTCACGCATTTGATCAAAGTAAGCGACTTCAATACGAGTACCCATGGTTGCGGTGCCAGAGTCGGGTGAAATAGTACCCAAAATCAACTTAAGCAAGGTAGTCTTACCTGCACCATTTGGCCCCAATAAGCCGACTTTATCGCCACGCAATATTGTCGCCGTGAAATCCTTCACAATGGCGCGATCATCATATGACTTTGATACATTCTGAAGATCAGCAACAATCTTGCCACTTCGATCCCCAGCTGATACCGCAAGCTTGACTTGACCCATAGCATCACGACGCTCAGCGCGGCTAGTACGTAAATTCTCAAGGCGAGCAATTCTAGCAACGCTTCTTGTGCGTCTTGCTTCGACTCCCTTTCTGATCCACACCTCTTCTTGCGCTAATAACTTGTCAGCTCTAGCATTAGCTAGTGACTCGGCATTAAGCTCTTGATCTTTAAGCACCTCATACGCCGAAAAGTTTCCAGGGTAAGTGCGTAAAATACCGCGATCGAGCTCAACAATCTGCGTGCAAACATTATCCAAGAAGGCTCGATCATGCGTAATCAGTATGACTGAGCCCTTGTATTCCTTAAGCAACTCCTCTAACCAAGCAATAGAGTCCAAATCCAAATGGTTAGTGGGCTCATCTAACAAGAGTACATCTGGCATTTCTACTAAGGCCCTTGCAAGCGCAACCCGTTTTTTAGTCCCGCCAGATAAGGTGCTAATTTTGACATCTGCATCTAGATGTAAACGATCTAAAGTTTCATAAACGCGCTGCTCCCAATTCCAACCGCTTAGAGCCTCCAATTGCGACTGCACTTCATCTAGGCGATGATGCGAAGCATCATCCCAATCGCCGACACTCAGTGCCTCGTACTCTTCGCGCAATGCTTTAGCCTTAGCCACACCCTTAGAGACCGCCTCAAAGACTGACTCTTCAGCTTCAAAAATAGGCTCTTGAGGAACATAGGCAATACGCAAGCCTTGCTGGTATTGCAAAAGCCCGTCATCCATTTTTTCTATGCCAGCTAAGATCTTAAGCAGGGAGGATTTGCCAGTGCCATTTCGGCCAATTAAGCCAACCCGCTCCCCAGATTCCAGGGAGAAAGCCGCATTGGCGAGGAGGTCAACGTGGCCAAAAGCCAGTTTTGCATCAGTGAGTACGATTAAAGCCATGGCGACATTATCGTCACTTCGCCCAAAGTAACGATTTTTCCAATAACCATGGGATCAAGAAGTAGAATTTACTAAAGACCCAAGCCCTATTAATAGATCAATGACCTGCAAATTAACCCTTTCTGCTCCTCGCTTAATCCTCTTTGCAGGGCATGCAGGCACAGGCAAATCGACCTTGGCCAAAAAAGCTTTGCCCTTAATTGTGGAAAAAACTGGGGAAGTTTTTTTCTTTTTAGACAAAGATACTGTCTATGGGGCTTTTAGTTCGCATGTCATGGCACTGACTACCGGCAATCCGAATGATCGAGATAGCCCCTACTATCTTCAAAATCTGAGAGATTGGGAATACTCAGGTCTTATCGCAATCGCCAAGGAAAATCTCCAACTAGGCGTTAATGTCATTTTGGTTGGGCCTTTTTCTAGCGAAATCCAAAGTGCTAGGATGTTTAATCCGGAAGCATTAGGTATTCCCAAAGAATCTAGCATCAAGATTGCTTGGATTGATCTTGAGGAAAATGAAGCGAAGCATCGCATGGAAAAGCGATCTGACCCCAGAGACGAGTGGAAGCTACAGCACTGGGATCAATACATCAAGCGGAGAACTGAACCTCCGGTTCACCCATCAATACAGCGATTTGATAACTTCCATTTTGATGAAAGTAAGTTTGAAGCACTTATCGAGCATTTAGTTCAATAGTCCTGGATGAAAGTAATCACTTCAGAACCCATATAAATAAACAATCCTACGAAAGATAATCTAGAGCAACTGCTTCCGCCACTTTAATGCCGTCTACCCCAGCAGACAAGATGCCTCCAGCATAGCCAGCGCCTTCTCCAGCGGGATAAAGACCTTTAATATTCACGCTTTGCAAATGGGGGCCTCTGGTAATTCGTAGTGGAGATGATGTGCGAGTTTCTATACCAGTAAGAACGGCGTCATGCATTGAGAAACCTTTTATTTGCTTCTCAAATACTGGTAATGCTTCCCGAATTGCTTCGATTGCATATGGCGGCAAACTCTGGGCTAGATCAGTCAAGTGAACACCAGGCTTGTATGAAGGCATGACACTACCGAATGCAGTTGATGGCTTGCCTGCTAGAAAATCACCAACCAACTGACCTGGAGCTTCATATGTGGAGCCACCTAATTCATAAGCCTTTGATTCGAGGGTGCGTTGAAACTCTATTCCAGCAAGTGGTCCGCCTGGATAGTCTTCAGGAGTAATTCCGACGACGATACCCGCATTAGCATTACGCTCATTACGTGAGTATTGACTCATACCGTTGGTAACCACACGATTTGGCTCTGAGGTTGCCGCTACTACTGTGCCTCCTGGGCACATACAGAAACTATAAACTGCACGCCCATTCTTGGCGTGATGAACTAATTTGTAATCTGCTGCACCAATTAATTCATTTCCAGCATGCGGTCCTAAGCGTACCTTATCAATCAATGACTGTGGGTGCTCAATTCGAAATCCAACTGAGAAGGGCTTGGCTTCCATATAAACGCCTGCCTCATGTAAAGCCTCGAAGGTATCGCGCGCACTATGACCAAGCGCCAAAACCACATGGTTTGCAGGTAGGTCAGCATGACCTTCCACTCGAACGCCCTTGATTTGATTATTCTCGATATCAAAGCCAATGACCTTTTGTGAAAAGCGAATCTCCCCACCAAGATCAATAATTTCTTGACGCATTCTTTCAACAACGCCAACCAATCGGAAGGTTCCGATATGAGGCTTTGCTACGTAACGAATTTCTTCAGGGGCACCCGCTTTGATAAATTCAGCAATGACCTTGCGACCGTAGAACTTCGGATCTTTAATTTGACTCCAAAGCTTGCCATCAGAAAATGTACCTGCCCCACCCTCACCGAACTGCACATTGGATTCTGGGTTGAGGACATTCTTGCGCCATAGACCCCAAGTGTCTTGAGTTCGCTCGCGCACGGGTTTGCCACGCTCCAATACGATGGGCTTAAAGCCCATCTGCGCCAACACCAATGCAGCAAAAATTCCACAGGGGCCAAAGCCAATGACGACCGGACGCACAAAGTTTGCGCTCTTCACTTGTGAAGCATTGGCAACAAAGTGATAGCTGGTATCCGGGGATGGCCTAACGTGAACGTCATTCGCAAACTGCTTAAGCAATTTTTCTTCATTCTTTACCGATAAATCAACGGTATAGATAAAGGCAAGAGCCACATTTTTTCTAGCATCATAGCTACGCTTAAATACGTCAGTGTGAATCAAGTCTGTAGGCTTGATTTGTAAGCGATTTAAGATCGCTTCTTCCAATGCCTCGGGCGCATGGTTTATTGGAAGACGAAGTTCAGTAATACGGATCATAGGGATAAGCAAAACGCATTCTATTGAGGCAATTTCTCAAATAATACTGGTAGAGACACTACTATCGCCATCAAAGGCAATTTAAAGGTGATAATGCGCCATGGCCCTACGCGCAACAATTCATAAAGCCGACCTCCACGTCGCAGACTCAGACCGCCACTATTACGGTAGTCACCCCCTTACCATCGCCAAACATCCCTCCGAAACTGATGAACGGATGATGATTCGCATTATTGCTTTTGCACTTCAAGCCCAAGAGGACCTTGTTTTTACAAAAGGCTTGAGTGATACAGATGAACCGGACCTGTGGATAAAAGATCTTACTGATGCTATCAAATTATGGATTGAAATTGGTCAGCCTGATGAACGTCGTATCCTCAAAGCATGTGGTCGATCAGATCAAGTGATTGTCTATTGTTATGGTGGTCAGACTAGCAAAATTTGGTGGGATGGCATTGCCAACAAACTGACTCGCGCACGCAATCTTCAAATTATTTCTATACCTGCCGAGCAAGCAAAAGAGCTTAATAAATTGGTGGAGCGTAGTATGGTGCTTCATATCAATATTCAAGATGGTGAGGCTTATGTCTCCTCTGATATGGGTCAAGTCACCATTACTCCAGAGATTTGGCGCGACAAGCAATAAATGAAAGTCTTTGTTTTAGATACAAATATCCTGCTTGATCTATTTGTTTTTCATGATCCCAGAGTCCAGGATTTAAAACAGGCTATGGTTGACCAACAGATTCAAGTGGTTTCTAGCCAAAAAACTGTTGCTGAACTAGAGGAGGTTATTGCGCGCCCCCTCTTTGCATTAGAGAGTGAAACTCAAAAAATGATTATGGCGCAATGGCAATCCGTGAGTGTATTTCATGATGACTCCGCTTTGACTACCGCACCCTGGATCTGCGAAGATAAAGATGATCAAGTATTTTTGGATCTAGCCTATCAATTTAGACCAGCAGTCATTATTAGCAAGGATAATGCCCTCCTAAAGCTTGCTAGCCGGGCGATTCAGGATAATATTTTGATTACATCAGAATTTAAACCAATTACAGCGCTCACTTAAAGCGTCAATCTAAGCTGCATTGGCAACAGAAAATCCCTGTGGGATCGGGGATATATCTAGAATGGAGTATGGGACCAAGGTAGTCATCCATAGATCATACTGAGAAAGCATTTTTTTATCATGAACAAACCCAAAATGGCAGACGCTGATGATGGCCTCTTTAAGCCTGGCAGCAAACTCAGACACATTAAAACTGGAGGATTTTATAAGGTAGTTATGCTTGCCAATGTGGAGGCAAACTTAGAGCCCGCTTATGTATATGAGTCTATGCAAACACATGATTTTTGGATTAGACCAAAAGCCGAGATGGAAGATGGTCGCTTTGAATTAATCGACCTCAAGTAAAGGAGCCATCAATGACTGAAGATCGTATTACGAATTTAGAAATCAAACTCAGCTTTACCGAGGATCTGATAGAACAGCTCAATCAAACCGTCTATAAACAACAGCAGCAAATTGAATTTCTATACCGGGAGCTCAAATCCATAAGAGAGCAAGCTGGAAATAGCGATCATCCGAGCGGCCGAAATCTAAAAGATGAAATCCCTCCACATTATTAATCTCAGAACGATCTACTGATAAGATCTAGTTTGATTAAATATCCCTATCACCAAACAAAGGAAATACACCATGGGTAACTTAATGCCGTTTTTAATTCAGTGGGGTTTAACTTCACTTTCTCTTTGGGTTGCTAGTTACCTCTTTAGTGGCCTGCGCTTCGCAGATGGTGGATCCCTGTTAATTGCCGCCCTGGTACTGGGTTTTGCCAATGCGGTAGTCAAACCACTATTGATTCTATTTACATTACCGCTGACTGTTTTAACAATGGGATTGTTTTTGCTGGTAGTAAATGCCTTGGTACTCATGCTGGTATCTGCGCTTGTGAGCGGCTTTACGATTTCTAGCTTTTGGACCGCATTCTTTGCGAGCATCTTCATCTCCATCTTTAGTCTATTTATTAGCGGATTACTAGGCTAAAGAGAGTTCAGCAGTGATAAAACGGATCAACCTCATCAGACCTTAGTAAAGACTAAGGTCTGATATGAAGTAATTACGGTGCGCTAGCCTTTTTCAGCACAGCATAAATCTGATCCTTCAGTAGCAACTTCTCTTTTTTCAAGGTTTCTATTCCCTCGGGAGTGCTTGGCTCTGAATGGGCTTCCATTCTTTGGATTTTTTGATCCAAATTATTGTGCTTATCGAACAAATGGGAAAAATGACGATCTGAAGTCTTCAGCTTGGTGATTAACTCTCGATATTCAGGGAACATAGTTTCTCCTTGGGTTGAGTTTGGGACTAAAACAGAGCTTCAGTGTATCAATATAGAGCCCCATCTCGAGCTCTTATGCATCATCTATCTAATGCCCCTGATATCTATAGGTAAATCCCCATATCACCGCCAGTAAAAGTCATTAATAAGTGCAGTAATATCATTATGTGCACTAGGCACTTTAACTACTATGAAGGGTAATAGACCATGGCTACAAAGAAGTCACCAGCAAAAAAGAAAGTAGCTACTAAGGTGGTAAAAAAAGCCCCTGCAAAAAAGGCTGTTAAGAAAGTAGTGGCCAAGAAGGCTTCCACTAAGAAAACAGCAAAAAAGGTAGTAAAAAAACCGATTGCCAAAAAGGCTGTTATCAAAAAACCAGCCGCCAAGAAAGTGGTGAAAAAGACTGCAATAGGCAAACCAGCTGCTAAAAAACCAGCGCCTAAAAAAACAAGTAAGAAATCAAGTAAAGCTGCTGCTCCAAAAAAACTGAAGGTCGATCAATATGGGCTTGAAGAAGATGATGAGTTTTATGGCCTGTATTTTGCCAAGTCAACTAAAAAAGGTTTAGTTGAAGTCAAGCCTTGTACTTTTTCATTAATGTATTGGTGGAAAGGTCTGTTGGGCTACCCCGACATGATTGAGATTTCCAAAGACAGCAACACAGCTATGTTGCAATTTGAATCCACTTTTGGTGGCGGCGATTCAGGTGAAACTGAGCTCACTGAAAAAGATGTTTTTGATGTTGATCACATTATCGAGGTAGATGAGGAAGAGCAATTAATCTCGCTCTACTCCTATGTCCCAATTCCCGTACCAGAAAATCTGATTGGTGCTTTAGGGCTATCCATACTGAATATCAACCCTGAAACCCGCTACGGTAGTCTTGAGATTTGCTCTACCGAAAGCGAAGAAGGTGGTAATGAATATTTCTTGCGCTACCGTGCAGCCACTTATCTGCGTGGAATTAAGTCTGGCAAGGTGGAAGCAATTGAGAGCATGATCACCAACGGCTCAGAATTCTTTGGTTTGGCTTTAGATGCAATGTGTGTCAATAAATCCATTAAGAAATGGTTGCTTAGCTAAGCACCCATTCATTTTGAGATCAATTAATAAATATTGCAGACGTATATATACGTTATAGGAAAGCGATCGTTCAGCGTTTTACGCGTTTCAATCAGATTAGCGCTTCGCTTTCCTAATTTTTTACACTCATCTAATGCGGCTGCTTGCGCTTCAGTATCCTTGGCACCTTTGGGGGCATGCACACCGACAGACCCATCGGATTGACGGTACACACCAAATTCGCTTGTTGGCGTTGAGCAAGCTACTAAAGCTAAGCCAAAAGATGACATCAAAATAGCCTGAATCAATTTCATAAGTATGTATTCAATATTTGCACAGGAAGGATTCATTCTAGCCTCTCTTGAGCAAATTTCAGTAATTTCAATTAGGATAGAGGCTTATATTCATACGTCCTTTGAAAGTCAAAAATGCAAGTCCTCATCATCAATCCAAATACAAAAGAAATTAAAGCAATCGAAATCTCCAACACAAAAGAAGCCCTTCAAGAAGTGATTGGCTTTGAAACAATTGACTCCGATGAAATTGATGACAATGGCGACCGTCTATTTTTTGATGAGGAATGCTTTATTCGGCAGCAAACTGTGGGGCGTTTTAAGGTTGATAGCCTCGCACCTGTCGCCGGCATTGGTGTGATTGTGAATAGCAACGATTCAGGAAATACCCTGCAATCGGCTATTGTTGACATTGCCGATCTAGAAAAACGGGTGACCTTTCTCTAGACCGCTCACTCAATACGATTACTTGTACCCAACTCGGTCAAGTAATCGTTGGGCTGCAATTTGATTTCTACCAATTGCTGCAACAGAAATATTTTCTGCCTTAAATGGTCCTAACATCTTGAGACCTTCGTTCTCAATCTTGACCGATTTAACTACTGGCCATTCATTATTGCCATTTGCAAAATACTCTTGAGCAGAATCACTAGCCAAGTATTCTAAGAACTCAATAGCTGCCTTAGGATGTGGGGCATTTTTAGCTACTCCACCGCCAGCAATATTAATGTGCGCTCCAGTAGTCTGTTGATTTGGCCAAACAAATCCAATCTTGGACACAATCGCCTGGTCTTCAGGTTTAGTTGAGCGCAATAGTCTTACTAAATAGTAGGAGTTTGCCAAAGCTACACCACACTCCCCTGAGGCAACTGCCTTAATTTGATCGGTATCACCACCTCGAGGTGGCCTGGCCATATTAGCCACCATCCCCTTGGCCCACTCTTCTGTAGCAGCCTCGCCACGACGCTCAATCATGGCGCCGATTAACGAGAGCATGTATGGATGGGCACCCGAACGCGTGCATACCTTACCCTTATTCATAGGCTCCGCTAGCTTTTCATAAGTATCAACATCTTGCGGATTTACTTTAGCTTTGTTGTAAACCACTAAACGGGCTCTTGTAGAAAACCCAAACCAAGTAGAGCCTTCTGGATCTGGTTTAGCACGTAGATTGGCAGGAATACGACTCTCTAAGTATTTTGAATTTATCGGTTTGAAGACGCCATCAATTTGAGCGCGCCATAATCTCGCAGCATCAACCATCAAAATGACATCCGCAGGACTATTGGAGCCCTCACTCTTGAGTCTTTCCGCCAAGGCATTGTCATCCGCCTCAATTCGATTAATTTTGATGCCCGTCTTTTTTGTGAAGTCACTATACAGAGCTTCATCCGTTTTATAGTGGCGAGCAGAATACAGATTGAGTTCTTTTGCTTCGGGAGAATGTTGAGCAAAGGTGGGAGCTGCTAGCAGAGTCGCAAAGAGTAGAGACGAAAAGCTAAAAATTCTGTAGGGCTGTTTGGATAACATGGCAGTTTTATGATTCAAATTAGATCCCACTAATTTATCATAAATACGAATGATTATCAATTAATAATGGTATTTGGTCCTTAGGCTAAGACTTCGCGATCACCCTAGAAAGAATGAGCACGGGGAAAAGTCCAACTAAAACAATGGTTAAGGAGGGTAAAGCCAATTCAGCAAGGCGCTCATCGGCAGCAAGCTGATAGGTCGCTACCGCTAAAGTATCGAAATTAAATGGGCGTAAGAGCAAGGTAGCAGGCAACTCTTTCATTACATCCACAAAGACAAATAGTCCTGCAGTAATCAGACTTCGTTTCAGAAGTGGTACATGTACTCTTCTCAGAATTTGCACTCTAGATAAACCGAGTAATGCAGCTGAACCATCCATTGATGGTGTGATGCGCGAAAGCCCCGCCTCAACACTTTGTAAGCTAGAGGATAAAAAACGAACCAGGTAGGCATATACCAATACAAGAACGCTAGCAGACATCCACCAGGCTAATTGAAAAATTTCCAAGAAAGACAAAATACCAATAGCAAGAACTGCTCCTGGCAACGCATAACCAAATCCAAGTAAACGATTGACCCATGCTAAACGTGGATTGATTCGAACAGCGTAAGCAAAAAAGACCGCAAAAGCGACTGAAACTACTGCGGTAATTAACGAGACTGACAACGAGTTGCTTAGCCAGTCAAGGTAGCGAATATCAACACTGAAACCTTGTTTGAACAGAAGTTGAAAAAGCGCAAATGCCGGCAGTAAAAATCCAAACAATAAAGTGAGGCCGCAAAATAAAAAAGCGAATAAAGATTTTTTACCCTGCAATGGAATAGCGAGAGGCTTGCTTTGAGATGAAGATGCATAGCGCAACTTAGAGCGACTATTTTGTTCTACAAAGAAAATCAGCAGGACCAAAGTAAGAAGGCCCAAAGAGAGTTGAACGGCAGCCAATCGATCGCCAAAGGACAGCCAAGCCTTAAAGATGCCAGTTGCAAAGGTTTGCACACCAAAGTAAGACACCGCACCAAAATCCGCCAATACCTCCATCAGCGCCAATGCCATACCTGCAAAGATAGCCGGCCTGGCCATCGGTAGCACTAATTTCGTAAATCCTTCAAATGGGCTATAGCCTAATGTTTCTGAGACTTCAATTAAGCGTCTACTACGCTCTAAGAATGCAGTGCGTGTAATCAGATAAACATAGGGAAATAAGCAAAAAGAAAAGGACCAGATGGCGCCAGTTAAGGAACGTGGGTCCGGAAAAAACCAAAGGGAATCCAAGCCCAGTATTGCACGCATACTTGTCTGAATTGGGCCCGAAAATTGCAAAAGATCTACAAATAAATAGGCCATCACATATGTAGGTACTGCTAAGGGTAGTATCAATGCCCACTCAAATATCTTTTTTCCAGGAAAGTCATAGCTTGCAATAATCCAAGCATTTCCCACTCCTAAAATAAATACCCCAAAGCCCACACCCCCAATTAAGACCAAGGTAGAGGCAATGTAGCCACCAAGCACGTAATTCCATAAATGAGTCAAAGTTCCAGTCGTTAAAAGCGCAGAGCTAGAACCAAAACCCGGAAAAAGAAATGGCGCCGCTAAGCCGAATAAAGGCAAAAATAACAACAAGGCAAGTGGGACCACTATTCGCTTCATGTAATCAGCATTCCGTTTAGACTCTAGTTATGTATTAAACCATTAGCATTAATGAGAAAATTATAGGGATGAACTCCGCTCACACTCTGCTTTCCATCAAACAGTTGGAAATCGACTACCCTAGTCGCGACGGCAATGGCCGCGTAACCGCCGTTAAGGGCCTCAACTTAGACCTTGAACAAGGTGAGATTGGCTGCTTATTAGGCTCCTCTGGCTGCGGTAAATCGACTGTTCTTCGGGCAATCTGCGGATTTGAGCCCATCAAGGGCGGCCAAATCTTATTACGTGATAAGGTCGTGAGCTCAGATTCTGTTCATATTCCCCCAAGCCAAAGAAGGGTTGGAATGGTTTTTCAAGAATTTGCTCTATTTCCACATCTCAACGTCTTAGACAATATCGCTTTTGGCCTACAGGACCTAACCAACCAACAAAGGTCTATTGTGGCATTAGAGTGGCTTAAGAGAGTGGCCCTGTCTGATAAGGCAGATGCCTACCCCCATGAACTCAGTGGTGGCCAACAGCAACGCGTCGCCCTTGCTCGGGCAATGGCTCCTGGACCTGACTTAATCTTGCTGGATGAGCCATTCTCCAGTCTAGATATTGAACTGAGAGAACGGCTTGCAGGCGAAACGCGCGATATTCTGAAAGCCAACAATATCACCGCCCTCCTCGTCACCCATGATCAATACGAGGCTTTTGCGATTGCTGACAAAATTGGCGTGATGGCTGAAGGCAAAGTGATTCAGTGGGATATTCCTTATGAGCTATACCACCAACCCGTTAACCGATATGTTGCGGACTTTATTGGTCGCGGCGTCTTTGTTAAAGGGACTGTTAAGCCGAATAATAAGGTCGCGATCGAGTTGGGAGAGTTGGATCTAGATCAGGGGCATGCTGGGGTAGCGGGAGAAGAAATTGATGTCCTTCTGCGTGCCGACGATATTTCCCATGACGATCACAGTCCGATGCAAGCAGAAGTAGTGCGGAAGATTTTCCGAGGTGCTGATTTTTTATACACACTAAAGTTAGCGTCAGGTGTCGAGATTTTTGCTTTTGTACCAAGTCACCATGATCATGCCATTGGCGAAAAAATTGGCATTCACTTGGTAGCCGATCACGTTGTCACTTTTAAGGACTAATCTCTTTATTTTTTAGGAATGTAATGCGTAAGAAAATTGATAAAAACGTACTCATCTCAAGCGCAGTTGCCATTGCTGCTGCCTTTCTTTTCGAATATCTTGTCAGAAAATTATTGCCAGTTGATTCTCCTTATTTATGGTTGAGCTGGCTTGCCCTACCAGTCGCGTTCGTGGTGCAAAGAACGTTATTAAAAGAGTTGAGTAAGTACTAAATACGTACTTTAATAGTATGTGAGTGCGGTAGCTTTGCCTTTGAAGATTCTATAAGAGAACAGCGTGTATCCCAATATCGCCGGCAGTACTACTATCGCCCCCCAAAAAATGACCCATAAAGATTCAGTGGCTGCAGCAGCCTGCCACAAGGTCATCTGACCAATAATGACATAGGGAAAGATACTATACGCAATACCAAAAAATGATAGCCAGAAGATGGCTACTACACAGGCAAATGGTAACCATTCACGCGTGCAGGTTCTCTTCTCTACAGCGCCAATAAAATGATGCGTCAATAAAAATAGAATAGCTGTTGCAATCGGCACTGGAGATAGCCAAAGAATCTGTGGCCAGGCAAACCATTTATGCATGATTTCCGGGCTGAAGTAAGGCGTTGCAATAGAAACAAGGGCGACTCCAAATGCCGTTAGCCAAAGACTAGTCTTAGCCCATCGAAATGCTTGTTTTTGAAGATTACCCTCTGTCTTTAATATCAGCCATGTAGATCCGAGCAAAATATATCCTGCTGGCAAACAAATCCCCACTAGGATTGAAAATAGCCAGCCCAATAAACCAGACTCAAAACCCACAATCAAGCGTCCAATCATGATTCCCTGGGAGACTGAGGCCAAAAGGCTGCCAACATAAAACAAGAAGTTCCACAAAGGCTTTTGCTCAATATTCACTTTGACCCTAAAGTCAAAAGAAACGCCCCTCAAAATGAGGCCAAGCAACATGACCGCAACTGGCAAATACAGCTCCGTCAAGATCGGGCCATGCGCCAATGGAAAGGCTACTAAGAGCAGACCAACCCCCAATACAATCCAGGTCTCATTGGCATCCCAAAAGGGACCAATGGATGCAATCATCATGTCTTTATCTGGATCGGTAGCACGATTTAATAACATGCCAATACCCAAGTCATAACCATCAAGTACAACGTAAGATAACATCGCAATGCCCATGGCCGCAAAGAAAAACAGTGGCAACCATACCGATGCTTGAGTAAGATCCATTGAGCTCATGATCTAAGCACCTAATGGAGTTTTGATAGCGGCTGTTTGAGGTGAAGGTGCATGAGCAGCACCTTTCTCATCAGCTTGCCGTGCTAAATAAAATACCGCCCAAATATACGCTGCCAATAAAGCAAAGTAGACAGCAAGATAAGCAAGCAAGGTTGATAGAACCATATTGGAAGGCAAAGTAGTAACCGCCTGAGCAGTAGTTAATACACCTGTAACCAAATAGGGTTGACGACCAATTTCTGTTACGTACCAGCCCGATAAGACTGCAACCCACCCAGAGAAAGTCATTAGGACTAAGACTTTAGCTGTCCATTGTGGCAAGGCATTAGAACCCCGCATCTGCCAACGCGCTAGCCAAGAAACCAATAGCATCAGTACTCCAACGCCCACCATCACTCGAAAAGCAAAAAATACTGGGCCTACTGGCGGAATCTTGTCTCCGAAAGCATCTAAACCTTTTACTTCCCCATCCAAGCTATGAGTCAGATATAGCGAAGCCAATTTCGGAATACTTATCTCGTAATCATTGGAGCGAGTTTGTTGATTGGGAACGGCAAAGATTACTGCAGGTACTCCAGAGCCGCTTTGCCAAATACCCTCCATGGCAGCAAGCTTTGCTGGCTGGTGCTCCATGGTATTTAGGCCATGCAGATCACCCAACATAATTTGTACGGGGATTAAAACCATCGCCACTGTAACAGCCAGTTTCATCACCATGACATTCGCTACTGATCGGCTATTACGTAAATATCGATAAGCAGAGATACCGGCTAGAAAGAATGAGACCGTCAAAAATGAAGCTAGCATCATATGCCCTAGGCGATAAGGCATTGATGGATTAAAAATAATCGCAATCCAATCTACCGCATGAGCCTTACCATCAATCATGGTGAAACCTTGCGGGGTTTGCATCCAAGAATTTAAAGCAATAATCCAAAATGCAGAAAGAGTAGTACCAAAGGCAACTAAAAATGTAGCTAAAGTATGAATTCTTGGTGAAACTTTCTTGGCGCCAAAGAGCATCACACCCAAGAAAGTAGCCTCCAAAAAGAATGCTGTCATCACCTCATAAGCTAGCAATGGGCCAGCAATATTGCCAACCGTTTCCATATAACCTGGCCAATTTGTCCCAAATTGGAAGCTCATGGTGATACCACTCACAACCCCGAGCGCAAATGTCAAAGCAAAAATCTTCACCCAAAACTGATAGGCTTCTTGCCAGTATTCCAAACCAGTGCGATTAAATTGAATCTTAAAAAATAATAGAAACCAACCTAAAGCAATCGAAATTGTTGGGAAGAGAATATGAAAAGAAATATTGGCGCCGAACTGAATGCGGCTATATAAAAGCGTGTCAAGCACATTTACTCCCAGTTTTTTAAGTGGCAGAACTTTATTGTGACAGCTATTCGCCAATTGCGCTGATAACCTATAGAAAGTCCCGTCTTAAAGACGGGACCCCTCATGACAACATGTACTTTAAAAACTTACAGTTTCTTGGTGCTGAAATACCAATCTACTGTGTTGTAGCCTTCGCTAGCACGCTTATCAGCAGCTTCAGAAGTTTTAGGCGGCGGAACGATTACGTCACAACCCGGTGTCCAGCCTTCTGGTGTAGCTACTGAGTTTTTATCACTCGTTTGCATTGCTTGCAACAAGCGAACAAACTCATCAATGGAGCGACCGTTACTCATTGGGTAATACACCATGGCACGTAAAATACCTTTAGGATCGATGAAGAATGTGGCACGTACTGCCTGGGTATCGGCTGCACCAGGGTGAACCATGCCGTAGGCAGACGCCACTTCCATTTTGATATCTTCAATAATTGGGAAAGTAATTTTCTGACCAAACTTTTCTTCAATATTACGCACCCAAGCCAAATGCGAGAATAGGCTATCAATAGAAAGGCCCAGTAATTCACAATTCATGGACTTAAATGTCTCTGCTGCTTTAGCAAATCCGATGAATTCAGTTGTACACACAGGAGTAAAGTCAGCTGGGTGTGAGAACAAAATTAGCCACTTGCCTTCATAGTCAGAGAGCTTCTTTTCACCAAATGTAGTCTTGGCGTTAAATTCTGGAGCTCTCTCATTTAATCTTGGGAACTGCACTGTCATTTCACTCATGATGATTTCCTTTTATTTCGTTAGTGTCACAACTCCATAGTACATTATTTTATATTTATATATAATGTATTTTTATATGGCATTGATTGAAAGGGTCTATCACCCCATTATTGAGAGCTATAAATAGATTAAATAATCGTCAATCGACCTAAATGAACAACTTCGGTGGTCTAAACATCCGACCACATACGCATGAGGTTGTGATAAACCCCCGTTAAACGAATAATTTCGGGTGTTCCATCCTTTTCTTGGCGTAATTGGTAAATAGCGTTATCTAAGTCGTAGAGGACTCTTCTTTGCTCATCAAACCGAATCATGCTTTCGGTCCAAAAAAAGCAAGAAATTCGTGCGCCCTTCGTGACTGGTTCAACCCGATGAACTGATGAACCTGGATACATGACCATATCACCCGCTTCGAACTTAATACCTTGCTGACCAAAGGCATCCTCAATAACAAGCTCACCACCTTCATATTCAGATGGATCCGTCAAAAATAAGGTACAAGAAATATCTGTTCGAACATGTTTTCCACTATGAGCATGCGTTCTTACAGCGTTATCAATATGATTGCCAAATTGATTATTACTCCCCTGGTATTTATTAAATAAAGGTGGATAAATTTTCTTAGGCAGGGCTCCAGTGAGATACTCAGCATTCGCTGCCAAAGCTTCTAGCACAATCACTCTAGCCCTTTGTGATTCAATCCCATCCTCTGGTAATTGAAAGTTTTTCTTTGCTTTAGCAGATTGAGTCCCAGCAGTAATCGATCCATCAGCCCAAGTTGCAGCATCAATAATCCTACGCACTTCCAGCAGCTGTGATTTAGAAAGAACATTTGGGACTCTTAACAACATAGATACTCCAGTAAATATTTAGAAGCGCACTAGTGCTTGCAATTGATAAGCTCTTTGGGTTCCTGGAATAGCAAAACCACCGTTGACATAGACAGACTCGTAATTAGTGGTATTCAAAAGATTCATTACATTCAACTTCACTGAATAATCTTTAATGTCATATTGCAGCATGGCATCCACCCTTGCGTATGCAGCAACTTGATTGGCAGCAATTGGTACGGTAGCTGTATTTAAACCATAGACTTGCCTTTGACCCACACCAAAGATACCCCCGCCGACCTTCCAGTTTTGAGCTACCTTATAGCTGGTCCAAATATTGTAGGTATATGCGGGTGCGTTGCGAGCTCGCATACCAACTAAATTTGGATTTTGGCGCACAGATCCTTGGTATCCCTGCTCATCAATAATTGAACTCATCACCGCGGCCCCGCTAAAAATATCCCATTTATCGGTAATATTTCCAGTGAGCTCTAACTCAAATCCATTGGTATGCCGCTTTACTGCATCGATCGTGCTCGCGCTATTGATGTCTGAATTACGCTCCCATTTTTTCACTGCTTGATATAGAGCCGTTCTTAATGCAAGACCCTTATCAGTCAAATTCCATTTAGCACCCAATTCGGTGACGGCACTTCGTTCAGCAGGATATCCGGCGCCAGCTGATAGTTGGTAGAGGTCTGCGGTTGGATTGAAGGAATCACTCCAAGTGAGGTAATAGGCCGCATTGAGGTTAGGTTGATGAAGTAAGCCGGCACGATAACTCTGCTCACCAAAATTGAGTGAGGCCTGCCTTGATGGTCCAAATGTTGCTGAATTACCGGGAGCTTGATAGCTAGCACTCAAGGAGTCATATCGAATACCGCCCATCACTTTCCAACCTGGAACTACCTCAACCATGTCTTGGGCATATATCGCTGCTGTATTACCCTGATAATTTACTTGGGTTTCAGGCCTAACTACTTGGTTCCCATATCTGTATTTACAAGTATCTCGAACAATGGTGTTATTACTAACGAGAGAGCTTATAGATGGGCGATTTGCGACTGTACAACCTTCAACATTGAATGAGTATCGAGAAGCATTCTCCTTATAAAGCTCAATACCTGCTAAGAATTCATGCCCCATTGATCCGGTAGTGAACTTCTTGCTGAAATCCGACTGAAACGCCAGCGTTGATTCATCACCTCCCCGTGGATTAGCCAGTGCTAAAGTGGTTACGGGTAATACTGATCTACCTTTATTAGTCCATACGGACCGATCATATTGAGAGTAACGGATTTTGGTGTTGAGGGAAGTATCCTTATCAAAAGCATATTGCTGAGATAGCGTGGTCAACTGGGTTGTATTTTTTTCATAATCTTGATTTGTACCGCTAAATCCAGTAGCTGTATTAAATGGCTTCTGATTTGCGAACCCGAGACCAAAATCAGGCGTATTGTTTGTATCTAGATAGTAATAACTCAATGAAACTTGATTATCAGTACCAATACCGTAAGTTACCGTGGGTGCAAAACCTAAGGTTTTATTTTGAACTACATCACGGGAACTTTTAGCATCCTGCGCAACGGCATTTAAACGAAATGCCGTTTTGCTTTCTGGATTCAAGACAAAATTGAGATCGGCAGTACCACGATAGTAGTCGTAACTTCCTGCAGTAACAGCCGCATTACTCTTATTCATCAGAAAAGGGGTTTTACTCACCTCATTGATAACACCGCCAGCTTGTCCACGACCAAATAACATAGAGGCAGCACCCCTGAGAACGTCCACTTGAGTCACATTAAACAAGTCACGGTTATATTGAGCCGTATCACGAATACCATCAACGTATAAATCACCAAAACTATAAAAACCACGGATGTTCATATTGTCTCCAATACGACCGCCCTCTCCTGCATTAAATGTGAGGCCGGGAACGTTCCTCAGACCATCCCTTAGCGTAGTAGCATTCTGATCCTCGAGCAAACCCTCTGGTATGACTGTAATAGCTTGAGGAATATCCGATATCTCTTGAGTGACTTTTCCGATATTGCTGTAGTTACGGTTATAACGATTGGATTCCTCGTCATATTTTGCTTTTACCTCTACCTGCCCCATTGATTTAGTTTGGGTATCTGGCGATTGTGCAAATGCCGCTTGACTTGAGCCCACCATAATCATGGCAAGAGCAGCACCTAAAGTAGTTCTAGAGACTTTATGACTTTGATCTCTATTTTTACGCTTAATATTTTCTTTTTTCACAGCAAATCCAATCTAATAAAAAATTAGTTAATTTCAATTGGCTTGCTGCATCGCGTGGGACTAATTGATTAAACCCATGTACGGCTGGCTACGAGTTGTACTACTAAATACACTGGTCAAATTTTCTAAAAACTCAGCACAATATTCTCTTGATGAATTTCACCTCTCTTCTTTAATGTAGATATTTGATAAAAAAACTAATTACTTGGTAATGAGCAGTTTTCCAAACTTAGTAGCTCGCAAGCAGTAAGTGCTGCCCTCATGCTCGATCAAAATACTTTGAGCAGATCCAAATAAATCTCGACTTTTGATTTTCCTGACTAACTCTGGACATTGCCTTGATTCAGTCTGTATTAATCTTGGAGCTAAGCTTGCTGCTTGATTGATATGCCCAGTTGCCATCAATCACTTACCTGGGGTAGTTACAAAACCCACCTTCTCAATTCCTGCGCTGCTTGCAATACTCATTGCTTGAGCTACATAGTCATACTCCACTTTTTTATCTCCATAAATATGCAAAATAGGTTGAACATTTGACTTCGAAACATTCTCTAAATATTTTTTCAACTGTTTTTCATCCATCTGATTTTGATTCAGAACGTATCTTCCAGATTGGTCGATATTGAGATTCAAAATCTCTGGCTTACTCAGCTGTGACTTGCTTGAGGCTTGAGGCAAATTCACATCAACTGCATGCTTAAGAACAGGAACGGTAATCATAAAAATAATGAGTAATACCAACATGACATCCACAAATGGAGTCATGTTGATCTCATTCATCAACTGCTCCTCTTTTCCTGCAAAACTTCCAAAGCTCATTTGAGACCTCCTTGAAGTTCAAATCGATTGCCCATGACATAGAATGCGCGTAAATCATAAGCAAAGCGATTAAGCTTACTAATGATGAATTGGTTACCACGTACCAGTGCGTTATAGCCAAGCACTGCAGGAATAGCTACTGCTAAACCAAAGGCTGTCATCACTAGGGCCTCGCCAACAGGTCCCGCAACCTTATCAATGCCGGTTAATCCACTATCCCCAATCATGATGAGTGCGTGATAAATCCCCCATACAGTCCCAAATAGACCAATGAAAGGAGCTGTGGAACCAATCGAAGCTAGCACCATCAAACCCGATCCAAACTTTTCCCTTGATTCATCAATCGCATTTCTCAAGCTACTAGTCATCCAATCATTTAAATCTAAGGAGTCATGCAAATGCTTCTCTGTGTTACGGTGATGACGCATAGCGGCTTGCCCCTCCAAGGCAAGCTCTTTGAAAGGATTTACCTTTTGATCACTGGATTCCAGGGTTTCTAAAGCATTATTGAGATCTGGGCTATGCCAAAAATTATGCAATTGCTTAGCTTGCTTCTTTGATTTATATATCATGCCACCCTTGACGATCATGACCGTCCATGAAGCAATCGACATACCTAACAAAGTAATCGCTGTTAGCTGGATAACAAAACCACCTTCGACCCAAAGGTGTAAAAGACTCATTCCTGAATTCATATGACTACTCCAAAGTAAATTTAACGGGTAATTGGTAGCACATTGGAATCGGCGTACTCCCTTTTTTTGCCGGAATAAATTTCCACTGCTTTACGGTTTGCAAGGCCATCTGGTCTAGACGCGAATAGCCTGATCCTTGATTAATTTCAAGACTTTCTAAAGCGCCACTCGCACTAATACATAACTTCAGTAGCACCAAGCCCTGCTCGCGTAACTGACGACTGATTGCAGGATAGAGTGGCTTGGGATTGTTGAGCTCAGATGCCTCTGAATTTGGCAAAAATAGGGGTGCAGAGGCTAAGGCTCCCTCTAGTTTATTTTCTGTAGCAAGTTCATTGCTTGGTTCAATTTCTTGAACATGCTGATCCTTCTCAATCTTTTTTCTTTTACTAGGAGATACATGAACTGCGGGGGTCATTGCAACCGATTCACGATCGATCATTTGAGCCATCATCATTACCGACTCTACCTTCCTAGGAAAATTGATTGCTAGGAACACTATCAGGAACAAAATTGCGATGTGCATTATTCCCACGCAAACACCAGTCGACTTGTAATTCATTTCATCCAAAGATAACAACATGATGGCCACTGATTTATATTCACTTTCCTATTGATTTTTTTCTAATTGTATTCATAATGAGAATCATTATCAACTAAAAGGTCATTAGAATGCAAAATCCAACACAAAATTTGCTCTTAGGAGCGCTTGCAGTAGTTATGGAATATCAGCAAACAGGATGTAAAAAGGCGGCACAGAAGGTCTTGATCACGCTTCGAGCGCTGATCAATTCCGGCCAAATATCAGATGAGTTGATTTCTCAGGCGGAGGATCTAGTTGAAGAGATAGAGAAGAGGTCAGACAAACAAGAGGCTCAAGCAAGATCTATCTTAAGTGCATTGAGTTTGAAATCACGGCCCTTGTATGCAGATCTATCGCTTGAATAAGCTGGGATACTTTAGTGGATGTGGGTGCGCCAATTAAAACGGCTCGTAACCGCCAGATGAATACCCAATGGAGCCCATCGCCAAATTATCAAACTTGGTATATGGGCCTTGCCAACTCACCCGTATCGTGCCAATTGGACCGTTACGCTGCTTACCAATGATAATTTCAGCGATTCCCTTATCGGTAGTTGTATCGGGGTGATAAACCTCATCCCGATAAATGAACATAATTAAGTCGGCATCCTGCTCAATCGCTCCAGACTCTCGCAGGTCAGACATAATTGGGCGCTTATTAGGTCGCTGCTCAAGACCACGATTTAACTGGGATAGAGCAACCACAGGACACTGTAGTTCTTTTGCAAGAGATTTGAGTGAGCGTGAGATTTCTGAAATCTCAGTGGCGCGATTCTCAGAACCCGAGCCGCTCATCAACTGCAAGTAGTCAATCACAACCAAGCCTAAGGTTCCGCCAAAATTACGTGCAATTCGACGGGCACGCGCTCGAAGCTCGAGACTAGATAGGGAACCCGTCTCATCAATCAAAATTTGGGTATTACTTAAACGAGCAATGGCATCAGTGACTCTTGGCCACTCATCATCTTGCAATTTACCAGTACGCATACGACTTTGATCGACGCGCCCTACAGAGCCTAATAAACGTGCCGCTAACTGCTCACCAGACATCTCCATGGAAAAAATGACAACGGGCAAACCCTCTGCCAACGCAACATTCTCAGCAATATTTAAAGCCATTGCTGTCTTACCCATTGAGGGTCTCCCAGCAATGATGACGAGATCGCCTTTTTGTAAGCCACTCGTTTGTTTATCCAGATCAATGAAACCAGTTGCGATACCAGTGATGTCGCTTCCGCCCTGACGGTTATAAAGCTCATCAATACGAGCAACAACGGTTCTAAGTAATGGCTCGATCTCAAGGTAATCAGCTTTGCGACTACCCTCTTCACCAATTTGCAAAATGCGAGACTCTGCTTCATCCAAGAGTGTTCTGACGGAACGACCCTCAGGTACAAATGCAGAATTCACAATATTGTCAGAGACCTCAATTAAGCGACGCAATATGCTTCTGTCTCGGACAATGTCAGCATAGCCTTTGATATTGGCAGCACTCGGGGTATTTTGCGCTAAGGAATTAAGGTAATCAATTCCCACTAGATCACCACCTTGCTCAGACTTAATAGCATCATGAACAGTAATGACGTCAGCGGGATGGTTATCGCCAACCAAATGCGCAATTGCCTTGTAAATCAAAGCATGCTCTGGTCGATAGAAATCTTTATCGTTTAATACTCCGCCAAGGTTATCCCAAGCAGAGTTATCGATGAGTAGGCCGCCGAGCAAAGATTGCTCAGCTTCTACAGAGTGCGGCGGTACTTTTAAGGCCTGCAGGGCTGGATCCCCAGAACCCATCATGCCGGGGTTTGGCGTGAGGGAACGTGAACGGGATTCAGCCATGAGGCTAGCGTTTTAATTAAAACCTAATGTCTAAAACTTACGCTTGCTCGCCAATGACACGGATAGTAATGTCCGCCACTACATCGGTATGAACAGCTACCGCTACAGGGTGATCACCAACAATCTTCAATGGGCCAGTAGGCATACGCACAGAAGCTTTTTCGATTACAAAGCCCTTTGCCTTCAAAGCATCAGCAATGTCATGATTGGTTACAGAACCAAACAAACGACCATCAACACCAGCTTTTTGACCGATTTCAAGAACCAGATCTTTGAGCTTTGCACCAACTGCCTGAGCGGCAGCCAATTTCTCGGCAGCTAATTTTTCCAATTCGGCACGACGCACTGCAAAGTCAGCGATCGCTGCATCAGTTGCACGACGTGCTTTACGTTGGGGGATTAGGAAATTACGAGCATAACCGTCTTTAACGCGAACGATATCGCCAAGGTTACCCAAGTTAATTACTTTTTCTAGAAGAATGATTTGCATTGAGGGCTCCTAATTATTTCTTATGTTGATCGGAGAATGGCAGCAATGCCAAGAAACGAGCACGCTTGATAGCAGTATCTAATTGACGCTGATATTTTGCTTTTGTGCCAGTCAAACGAGCAGGAGTAATCTTGGCGTTTTCGCCAATGAAGTCCTTCAATGTATCTACATCTTTGTAGTCAATCTGTTCTACGCCAGCAACAGTGAAACGGCAATAACGCTTACGCTTGAACAACGGGTTCTGAGCTGGTTTCTTTTTGAAATCGGGTTTCTTTCCAAACGCCATGATGATTTCCTCTTTAATTTTTCAATTGAATATGGGTGATATGGAAAACCAGTCTTTGATTACGTAGAGTCTTGGGTGCTACAAATCCTTCAAACACTGCCTCGGCTCCTAAATCCATTTGCTCTAAGCCCTTTTGAATCGGGCCGATTGCTATGGCTTCAACGCTCATCAGAATTTTCCTTGCCACTCCTACCTCGCTTACCTCGCCGCTATGTTCTAGCTGACAATGCATCACCGGTATTCCTGCTGGTGTAAATCGAATTGCGTCTTTAGATACCAAGAATGCAGTTAGGGTGAAATGATTCAACGCCGCTCCGTCACTCTGATACGTTTTCTAGTCTGTGTATTCCTCTTCAAATTTCTAACTTAAACAGCCGCTACAGGAGCGTCAGTTTGAGCAGATTTGCGTGCTTCTTCACGTTGCACTTCTTTCATCATGATAGAAGGCTCTGTTTCAGCTTTCTTTGTCTTGATGATGAGGTGACGCAAAACAGCATCATTAAATTTGAACGCATGCTCGAGCTCTTCCAGGGTTTTCTGGTCGCACTCAATGTTCATACAAACGTAGTGGGCTTTAGCAAGTTTGTCGATCATGTAAGCCATCTGACGACGACCCCAATCTTCAATACGATGAACTTTGCCGCCAGCAGCTGCTAATGTCGCTTTGTAACGATCAATCATTGCAGGGACTTGCTCGCTTTGGTCCGGATGGACGATAAAGACGATTTCATAATGACGCATCTAACACTCCTTAAGGATAAAGTCACCTGGGCGTCTTGCTAACTTCCGATGGTTTTAAAGTTAGCGCCAGTGTGACAAGGTAGTAACAAATTGTAGGTAAAACGAACTACACCTATTTACTGCTTTTTAAGACCTTACTGAATTTCCGGTAAGTCCGCCATTCTAGCAAAAAAATCCTGCCAAGTCAGGGATTTACCTTCTAAATGAGCTTGTTTTGCTGCATTTAGGGCCAACTGCAAAGCAATCCGCGCTCTGGGTGCTGACAAGTGACCACTAGCTAGGCAGGCAGGCAGGTCTATTTCTGAGTTTTCCGACAAGGTTACACCCGCTCCTGTGCGATTAGTAACCACCAAAGCAAGATCTTGAGATAGGGCTCGCTTCAGAGGCTCTATCCAAGTAACGTGTAAACCGCCATTACCTGTTCCCGCAAGAACCAAGCCCTTTACCTGGCTTCCCAGCCAATGGGAAATGGTTTCAGAACGCGCACCAGCATGGCTAGTCAAAATCTCTACCCATGGCCACTCATTCTCTTTAGGAATAGGCAAATCTTCACTCCACAGTGCCTGAACAGCCTTTACGCCAGAGAGCCATGTTGGGTTTATTAGTCCAACAGAACTGCTTGGCGAATTCTGGAGTGGCGCATTTAAGGCTGTAGCATGGCGTTTAGCTAAATCCATGGCCATACAAGCCCGACCATCGAACACTGCATAAACGCCACCTGGACAGTTATCAATTGAGCTTGAAGCCCAACGGAGAGCATCCAATAAATTGGATGGCCCATCGGCTCCCGATACATTACTTGGAAGCATTGCCCCAGTCAAAATGACCCGTTTTTTTTGGGTTAGCGCTTGTTTGCCACAGGTCATTTGAAGAAATAAGCCCACCTCTTCGATCGTATCGGTACCATGAGTAATCACTATCCCGCTTATCGCAGAATCATTGAGTGCCTGCTTTACTTCAAGTCCGAGAGTGGTTAACAAAGCATCCGATAAATCACGACTGTTAATGTTGGCCACCTGTCTGGAAGTCACCCAGACTCCGTCAGGTATGGCTGCTTGAATATGACCGAGTAAAAAATCCACACCAACCTGCCCTGCTTGGTATTGGAGGGGGTGCTCTTGAGGATTTGGGGCAAAACCCGCAATCGTGCCACCCATACCCAAAACCAGAATGTGGGGTGATTTTTCAGGGTTACTGGAATTTGAGCACATTCCCCATTATCCCTCGCTAAATCACTTGAATATTCAAATACTGCTGTATACAATCCCAGTATGGACATAAATACAGTCGATTTTCCTGAGGAGCTGACTGCCCTCCCTAAACTCACCGCGCGACAGAGTGAGATTTTGGACCTTATTACCAATGCAATCGAGGAAAGTGGATCACCTCCCACCAGAGCGGAAATCGCCGCTCGACTTGGCTTTGCCTCTGCAAATGCAGCTGAAGAGCATTTACGTGCATTGGCAAAAAAAGGCTATATCGAACTCACTCCAGGAACATCCCGAGGTATTCGCATCTCTCAACGTTTTAATCAATCACACAATACCAATCAATATCGCCAGATGTCTTTGCCATCTGGCGCACTTCAGCAACTCACGCTACCACTGATTGGCCGTGTCGCTGCAGGCTCTCCGATCATGGCAGTAGAGCATATTGAAAAACAAGTACCAATCGATCCGAACTTATTTAGCAAGGGTGCGGATTACTTATTAAAAGTGGTTGGTATGAGCATGCGCGATGCTGGGATTTTGGATGGTGATTACTTAGCAGTTAGAAAAACTACCGAGGTACGTAATGGCGATATCGTCGTTGCACGTTTAGATGATGAGGTCACGGTTAAGCGCTGGAATCAAATGAAAACATCTAACGGTCTAGTTATTGAATTGCAAGCAGAAAATCCGGACTTCAAAAACATCCTAGTCGATAGCCGACAGCCGAACTTTGCCATTGAAGGCCAAGCAGTAGGCTTGATTCGATCTGGCGGCCTGTAAAAACTACCGCAGATGAAGATGAAAAAAGGCCTCAACTGAGGCCTTTTTCTTAATCAACAAATTGAGTACTGCAGTGTTACTTCTTACTGGGTGCGAGAACGTTAGCATTTTTCGGCGAGGAAGTAATCGTAATAATTGTTTTGGGGCCAGTTAGGGAGCCGTCATTGAGCTCAATAGTTGCTGTGCGATCTCCCTTAGTAAAAACTAAAATACTTGTTTTAGCTTTGATAGCGCTTACTGTAGTCCAACCAGATTTTGGATACTCAGCTTGAAAGAAGGCATAAATATCAGTTGAGTTTTGTACACCAGATAAAACAGCGCGACCCACCCAGTTATCACCACGGCCAATAATGATGGAGTCAGCACTCATGATTTTAGAAGCGGCTGGCAAAGGCATATCACCTAATAATTGCGCTTGAATTTCTTGAGCTTCGTTAGAGCCGCTTGATGAGGAATCACTGGATGTTGCACAAGATGCCAATATCCCAGAAAGCACTACGATGATTGCAATGTTGGTGAGTGATTTGAGTTTGATCATGTCTTCGCTTTAACAGTAAATGTAACGGGGTACTCTACTTCAAAGTATTTTAGGTGAAGTACCCCAGTCGTCAAGCTATATCACTGGAGGCGCGTGAGGGAATCGAACCCCCGTACGAAGCTTTGCAGGCTCCTGCCTAACCACTCGGCCAACGCGCCAGAAACTTAAATCAAAAATGGGAAGCTTTTCAGGGCTTCCCATCGAACTTGGAGCGGGAAAGGAGGTTCGAACTCCCGACCTATACCTTGGCAAGGTATCGCTCTACCAGCTGAGCTATTCCCGCATAACAGGGC
>JBFZCO010000118.1:0-7739 GCA_041307885.1 Burkholderiales bacterium
TGGGACCAAAGGATTATGAGAGCAGACATCCAAAGAAAACCATTAGGATTTCAAGAGGTTACAGCGTCTTATTATCGGTGTGTGAGTATTTGTGTGACTAGATTACTAAGATCACAACAAATACTATCTCACTCTTTAGTTTTAAAAACCAAAGGATTTTTGGAGCAACCATCTAGCACTTCGTTGCTCCAAAGTAGCTATAAGTTAATGAGCGTTACTTAAAGTAAGACTCTTATAGCGAGGAGCAGCTAACGACCTTGATTTCAACCCGTCGATGCAACACACTACCAACTGCGTAAGCGCAAGGAGTGTTGCCCATGAAACAACGACCTCGAATCTATTACACAGCCACCCAGAAGGATTTAATGTGGGAGCGCTTTCTCACCAACAGTTAGATCAGTTTATTTTGCGACCGCTCTAAAAAATCACATTAAGTTAATCATTTGCTACTGATTGCAGTAGCTTTTGTAAAGAATACCCATTACATCAAGCGCAACCTCACTAGATAGCGAGTAATAAATCTGCTTGCCTTCTCTCCTAGTTCGAACCAAGCCCTCATTGCGCAACACGGTTAATTGCTGAGAAAGTGTGGGTTGATGTATTCCTAAGGCACTCTCAAGATCTCCAACACACTTTTCACCCTGACTTATCTGGCACAACAATAGCAATCTATCGCTATTTCCTAACGTTTTAAGTAGCCTACAAGCCTCATTTGCAGATTCCTGCATTTTTTCCAGATCTATATTCATACCCATAGCAGACCCCAAGATTTTTTTGAACAAAGTCACACACACATCGCTCATTTTACTTTATTATATAATATAATTAAATAAATTAAAGAACCGAGTGCAGAGTCATGGATAACAAACTAGGGATTTCAGGCCGAATTGCAGCATTCTTTCAAGGGGCACAAATTACACCCCTGCTAGCGATCCTTGCATTGCTTTTAGGTCTATTTGCCATCATCGTAACTCCGCGTGAAGAAGAGCCTCAAATTAATGTCACGATGGCTAATGTCATCATCCCCTTTCCCGGTGCAAGCGCTAAAAACGTAGAGGAGATGATCTCCATTCCAGCTGAGCAAGTGCTATCGCAGATTGCCGGCATCGAACATGTCATGTCGATGTCTCAAACAGGTCTTTCAGTGATCACCGTTCAATTCAAGGTTGGCGTCCCAAGAACAGAAGCTCTGGTAAGGCTGCACGATACCGTAGCAGCCAATTCAGATTGGTTGCCAAAAGGTCTCGGGGTCATGCCCGCCATCATTAAGCCCAAGGGAATTGATGACGTTCCAATACTGTCACTGACGCTATTTTCAAAAAATCCTTCAATCACATCGTATGAGTTGGAAAAAATAGCCAATCAAATTGAAATTGATTTGAAGCGAGTGAAAGGGACGCGAGAAGTCACCACAATTGGGGGCCCAAAACGGGCAATCCGAATTGAGGTCAGCCCTGAGAAAATGGCACTCAAGGGGGTCACCATTCCAGAACTCAGAATGGCGCTAGAAACTGCCAATCTAGGCATGCCAGTTGGCGATCTTCTTACAGAACAAGGGACCGTAGCCATTGAAACTGGCCCTTTTCTAAGAAACTTAATAGATGTGGAGAGCATTGCCCTAGGAGTTCGCCAAGGCAACCCCGTTTACGTCAAGGATGTGGCTACAGTCATTGAGGGGCCAATGCAAAATCGACGCTTAGTTTGGCATACGGACGTTGCTGATAAAAGCTCTGCAGATCATCCAGCGGTCACGATTTCAGTCACCAAGAAACCTGGTGAGAATGCCGTCGATGTTTCCAATCAAGTACTCAGCCAATTGCAATCTCTAAGGTCCACCTTAGTACCCAAAGATATTGAGATAGCAGTCTCGCGTAATTATGGTGAAACTGCTAATGAAAAAGCTAGCAAACTCATCCAGAAACTCATTTTTGCAACATTGTCAGTAGTGGCTTTGATTTTCTTTGCATTAGGTCGTAGAGAGGCAATGATTGTTGGATCAGCGGTTGTACTTACCTTAGCTGCCACATTATTCGCCTCCTGGGCTTGGGGATTTACTATCAATAGAGTCTCCCTATTTGCCTTGATATTTTCAATTGGAATTTTGGTAGACGATGCCATTGTGGTGGTTGAAAACATTCATCGACATCAACTGCTATTCCCCAATAAAAGCTTAAAAGAAATTATTCCTGGCGCAGTGGACGAAGTTGGCGGGCCCACCATTTTGGCAACACTTACCGTGATTGCTGCACTACTACCTATGGCCTTTATTAGCGGTCTGATGGGTCCCTACATGAGCCCCATTCCTATTAACTCGAGTATGGGCATGTTGCTATCACTTGCAATTGCCTTCATGGTTACACCTTGGATGGCAAGAATTTGGCTTGCTCAACACTCAGATAGTCAAAAGGCACACTTTAATCTCGCTCAGTGGATCAGCCCAAAGTTTAAGAAAATATTTGATCCCTTACTAAGTGATCAATCTGGGAAAAGAAATAGGAAACTTCTCGCAGGCGGGGTGATCGGAGCAATCTTGATTTCACTCTCACTACCAATGACAGGCTTGGTGGTATTAAAGATGTTGCCATTTGATAACAAATCAGAATTTCAAGTGATCTTGGATATGCCGCCAAGTACTAGGGTCGAAAAGACCTCAGAGGTTTTGAGAGAAATGGGTGTAGCCTTATCTAAATCTCCTGAAGTAAGCAGCTACCAGATTTATGCAGGCACTTCCGCCCCGATAAACTTTAATGGCTTGGTACGCCAGTACTACTTTAGGCAAAGCCCAGCATTGGGCGATATTCAAGTTAACCTCGTAGATAAGCACCATCGGTCAGATCAAAGCCACCTCATTGCAAGCCGCATTCGTCCTGCATTGCAAGAGATAGCAAAAAAATATAACGCCAATGTCAAGGTGGTAGAAGTACCTCCAGGACCTCCAGTGCTTTCTCCTATCGTTGCTGAGATCTACGGCCCTACCCCAGAGGGCAGACTGAGTGTAAGTAAATCAGTGAGATCCGCTCTTGAGAAAACCGATGGCATTATCGATATTGATGACAGTAGCATCGCAAAATCGCCAAAGCAGTTCTTGCTAGTTGATCGTCGGAAGGCAAGCTTAATGGGCGTTTCTCAACAAGCGATTGTGACAACCTTAAGGGCTGGTCTTGCTGGAGAAAATGTTGCTTACGTTCATGACGAATCCAAATACCCTGCGCCTACAGAAATCAGGCTCCCAGAAAATAAGCAGGACTCATTAAAAGAGCTGCTGAAATTGACTGTCAGAAACTCACAACGGGAGGCTATACCCCTTAGCCAATTAGTTTCTATCGTAGACGCAGACCGAGAGCAAACCATCTATCGCAAGGATCTTCTGCCGGTAAGCTATGTTATTGGAGATACCGCCGGAAAAGTGGATAGCCCTTTGTATGGTTTATTTAAGGCCAGATCCCTGACCAAAGAAATTAAAGATCCAAACGGCAAAGAAGTGGAAGAATTCTTTACTGCCGCTCCAAGTGATCCCTACCAAAGCTATGCCATCAAATGGGATGGTGAGTGGCAAGTTACTTATGAGACCTTCCGTGATATGGGCGCCGCTTATGCGGTTGGCTTAATACTCATTTATCTACTAGTGGTAGCCCACTTTGGCTCCTATCTCACGCCACTCGTCATCATGGCGCCGATTCCCCTCACGATTATTGGGGTGATGCCTGGGCATGCTCTGCTCGGCGCGCAATTTACAGCAACCTCCATGATTGGCATGATTGCACTAGCCGGCATCATTGTGCGTAACTCAATATTGCTGGTTGACTTTATTAACCTCCAGGTTCGCCAAGGCATTGCATTTAAGGATGCCGTGGTGGATGCCGCCATCACGCGAGCCCAACCTATTGCACTTACAGGGTTAGCAGCAATGCTGGGGGCATTCTTTATATTGGATGATCCGATTTTCAATGGCCTTGCAATCTCATTAATTTTTGGAATTCTGGTATCAACAGCGCTCACTTTGGTAGTGATTCCCCTGCTCTATTACTCAGCTTATGCACATCGAGTAGACAAAATTCTCCAATCAACCCATTAATTCATTTAAGGAATTCATCATGACATCTTGGCAAATTGTTCGCATCATTGCAGGCACATTTATTTTTATCTCAGTAGCACTTGGCGCTCCTGGAAGCCCATGGTTTGTAAATGAATGGTTCTTAGCCTTTACCGCTTTTGTTGGCGTCAACATTTTGCAAAGTGGTTTAACTCGCTGGTGCCTCATGGAAACAATTGTTCGCAAGTTGGGCGCTAAAGCTGGCGCATAAATTCAAAGGTTACCAATGAAACTCCTCGATATAAAACCTTTTGCAGCGGCTGCGATGGCATTGCTAACCATTTCATCCAATTCGGCTATGGCAACAAGCTTAATGGAGGTATGGCGTGAAGCCCAAAATAGAGACCCAGAATTCATTGCTAGTCGCTATGAGCAGATGGCTGGAGAGAAGAGACGTGATCAGGGAACTTCCTTATGGCTTCCAAGCGTTAACTTAATCGCCCTCACCGGCAGCATGAGCTACAACACCTCAACCACTGGCGCGCAATTCTATGCACCAGGTATGGGCACCTTTAATGGAGCTAATTTCAATACCTCAGTCAATAATGGTTTCGTTAACCGATATACCATCGGCGCTACCCAATCAATTTATAACCGCGAGCGCCTCGCCCAAAGCCGACAGCTCAATCTCTCGGCCGATGCCTCCAATCTTGGAGCTCAAGTAGCGAACCAAAATCTAATTTTGTTGGTTGCCGAACGCTATTTCGATGTCCTTAGTGCCGAAGAGGCTGTTAGATTGGTCAAAAAACAAGAAGCAGCAATTGCCAATACGCGCCAACAAATTGAGAGGCGCTTTAGGCTTGGCGATGCCAGTCAAACTGATATGCAAGAAGCAAATGAGAGATTGGATACCGTAAAAGTACGCGCTCTAGATGTAAGCAATAATCTTGCAGTCAAAAAACTTGCTTTACAAGACTTATTTGGAAGCGCAGTCAATGTTGATAAATTAAAAATCAACTTAAATGTTGCGCAACTATCACTTCCAAATCTTGAAACTCATGTAGGAAAGCTTAAGTCCCAGAATATCCAACTGCAAATGCTGTTAACGCAAGAAAAAGCTGCGAAAGAAGAGGCTGAAAAGTACGGTGCAGCAGCCTCACCTAAGTTGGATGCGGTTGCACAATCTTCTAAAGATAGTTTAAGTGGGTCTGGCAATTTTGGTCCCGCTAGCAATACAGCAACTAATAATTATCTCGTTGGATTACAGCTTTCAATCCCCCTATATACCGGCGGGTACCGCACGGCTAAGCAAGAGGAGTCATTGCTCTTGGTTGAAAAAACAAAAGCCGAGTACAACAAGTCTGAGCAGAATCTAGAGAGAACTTTAAGATCAGTTTGGTATTCGCTCAATAGCGCAAAGGATAAGCTGACGGCATTATCAAATGCCCAAAAGACTGGCGAAGCAAGGTTAAGCTCTACTCGGGTCGGGTATTCGAATGGCTCTCGCACCACGATGGAACTTTTGGGAGCTGAAAGCGACCTCATCGCCAATGACTATGCGCTTTATATGGAAAAAGTGAACTACCTTCTCAATCGATTGCGCCTAGCCGCGCTTACTGGTGAAATCTCAGAGCAGGATCTTTCAATGTTAAATGCATACCTTAATTGATCTAGCAAAAGCAAACTTAGATGAACAAAGGAAATCAGATGAAGCATTTAGAAGCCAAAAAAATGTGGGATGACCGCTTTAATAACGAAGACTTTCTCTTCGGAACTGAAGCAAACGCATTCTTACAAGAGATGGCTCCAAAGCATCTCAAACAAAATGCTCGAATCTTGTGTATTGCGGATGGTGAAGGCAGAAACTCCACTTGGCTCGCCCAGCAGAATTACCAAGTTGATGCGTTTGACTTTTCTGATATTGCAATTGAGAAGGCTAAAAAGTTTGCGACCAGTAAAAATGTTGAAGTCAATTACGTTGTATCTGATTGCGAGTCAATCAATTGGGAGGTGGGCGATTACGATGCAATTATTGCGATATTCATTCAATTCTCAAACCCCAAAGAACGCTCAAAATTATTTAAAGATATGCTATTAGCATTAAAGCCGGGCGGCGTCTTAATCCTGCAGGGTTACACACCCAAACAATTAGAATATAAAACGGGTGGACCAAGTCAGATTGAAAATTTGTACACAGAACGAGTTATCAAGAGCTTGCTTAAGAATGCAAAAATTGAAGTCTTAAAAAGCTATGAAGCCGAATTAAGCGAAGGAAAAGCGCATTCTGGAAAATCAGCACTCATTGGGGTGGTGGCAATTAAGAAGCCGGTATCGATGTAGCAGTTCGCTTTATCAGCAATTATGATGCCAATGTTTTCATAATCAGAGAATTACAACCCTCGTTTAGCAAAATCCTTTAGCGCATTCATATTGGGAATTTGGACTGATAGTCTTGTAACATCCGAAATTAAGCCCTGTTCTGACATAGATGCTAAGGCCCTACTAATTGTTTCAAACTTTACATCCATCATCAAACCCATATCCTCACGTCTAAAAAGAGGTGCGACTGTGTGGGAGCTCGTTTCCCTTGCGAGCTGAATAAAAAATCTGGCTAGGCGAATTTCAATGCACCCAGTATTAATCTCTGAAAACCATGATTCAGATTCCGAGAGCGCCTCACCCCATTTTTTCACTATCTGACGATGCAATCTTGGAGATTCCTCGCCCAAACTTGAAATAACATTTTTAGGAATCTTACACGCATGAATATTAGTAAGTGCAGTAGCAGCGTGCTTGTAATGATCGCCCAATAAGGCCTCCATCCCAAATAAATCCCCCGGCTTTACAAGCCGCACAATTCTGCTGGTGCCATCCGGATTGAGATGGAGTAACTTTAAATAACCTTGACGCAAGGTATAATATGGAAGGAAATATTCGCACCGAACTGAATGCGGCTGTAAAGCAACGAATCAAGCACGATGGCTCCCAATTGAAGTGAAGCTAATTATTGTGACACTAAATTCACTATGGTGCTGGCATGGTATGTTCCAAATCCTCGCATATTAGCGAGGATTTGGAATGATTAAGACACTAGTTTAATTTAGCTTTTTAGTGCTGTAATACCAATCCACCGTGTTGTAACCTTCGCTAGCTCGCTTATCAGCTGCCTCTGAAGTTTTTGGCGGAGGTACGATGACATCACAACCTGGTGTCCAACCCTCTGGAGTGGCTACTGAATTCTTATCGCTAGTTTGCATCGCTTCTAGCAAGCGCACGAATTCATTAATAGATCGCCCATTGCTCATTGGGTAGTAAACCATGGCACGCAAGATACCTTTCGGATCGATAAAGAAGGTGGCTCGCACAGCCTGTGTATCAGCCGCACCTGGATGCACCATACCGTAAGCAGAGGCTACTTCCATCTTGATATCTTCAATGATTGGGAAGGTGATCTTTTGACCAAACTTCTCTTCAATATTTCTGACCCAAGCTAAGTGAGAAAAGAGACTATCAATAGATAGGCCCAACAATTCACAGTTCATTGACTTAAATGTCTCTGCTGCTTTTGCAAAGCCGATAAATTCTGTAGTGCACACTGGCGTAAAGTCAGCTGGGTGTGAGAATAAAATCAACCACTTACCCTCATAGTCAGACAATTTCTTGTCGCCAAAAGTTGTCTTAGCGCTAAAGTCCGGCGCTCTTTCGT
>JBFZCO010000119.1:0-7900 GCA_041307885.1 Burkholderiales bacterium
GATTTAGTCATTTCTTACTTTTCTACTAATCCTGATACGAATCCCGGTCAAGGTTATATGAGGCCAATCGCAAAGTCTGGTTTGTTTGATTTGTGATGGATGTTGCTTTAGGCCACCTTCGGGCGGTTTTTTCATGACTGTCTGCTTTGGGACGTTTGCAGACATTAAGACCTAAGGATACAAGAGCCGTTGCATAGGGCTTGGCGACCAACGGACTAACTAGACTGTTGTTCTAAATTTTTCTGATTCTGCAATGAAAAAGCCCCCAGATTTCTTAAGGGGCTTTTGTATAACTGGTGGGTCGGGCGAGATTCGAACTCGCGACCAACGGATTAAAAGTCCGCTGCTCTACCGACTGAGCTACCGACCCAGTAAAGAAAGAAATTATAGCAAGAAGTCTGTTCAGTTCCCCCAGCTTTCTAGGGGGTCACCCTCAATGCCTTGTACTTACAAGTGGCTTATGTATTTCCCCGTCTGGCTACCGGAGGATTTTTAGCAAAATACTCCTTAATTCCCTTCAAAATTGCCTCCGCAATTCGATCCTGATAGGCATCATCATTTAAGCGAGCTTCTTCTTGGGGGTTGCTAATAAATGCCGTTTCAACCAGGATGGATGGGATGTCTGGAGCCCTCAGAACAGCAAAGCTGGCCTGTTCAACCCGAGGTTTATGTAAGGCTGCAAATCCGCCGATTTGCTTCAAGATGGCATTGCCTACTTGCAGTGAATCTTTGATTTGGGCGGTGGTAGACATATCTAGCAGAAGATTAGCCACTTGCTTGTCTTGGCTTTTGATATTAATTCCACCTATGAGGTCAGAGGCATTTTCTTTATTTGCCATCCAGCGTGCTGTTGTACTACTTGCACCTAATTGCGAGAGTGCAAAAACAGATGCACCTTTAGCTCTTGGCTCAATAAATGCATCCGCATGAATGGATATAAATAAATCTGCTTCCACCCGCCGCGCTTTTTGAACGCGAGTGTGAAGTGGTACAAAATAATCTCCATCCCTAGTTAAGAATGGGCGCATATAAGGTTCACTCTCAATTTTGTCGCGTAGTCGTTTTGCAATTGAAAGCACCACATTTTTTTCTTTTGATCCCATGGCACCTATGGCTCCTGGGTCCTCGCCACCATGACCAGCATCAATAGCAATAGTGATGAGGCGTTTATATTTAACTGGTACAGGAGCCTCTTTGACATCAGGAATCGCTTGAGCAACTGGTGCTTTAGGGGGCTCTTTTTTTAAGGCAAATTGTGCAATGAGGTCGACTTCTTCATTCGCTTTTTCAAGAGCAGTCTCTTTACGTGCACTGCTTTTGACTAACTCCATTAGGGGGTCAGGTGGGGTAGCGGGGTAAAGATCAAGCACCATTCGGTATTGGTACTCTGCTACTGGGTCTAGTGTGAAGAGCTGTGGCTTGATAGGCTCTTTCAGATCAAACACTAAGCGCACCAATCCTGGCTGAAATTGGCCAACCCGAATTTGAGAAACATAAGGATCATTTGGTTTTACTTTTGCTACTAGGTCCTTCAATGTTGAATTTAATTCCATACCCTGGACATCAACTACCAATCGATCTGGATTAGTCAGGAGTTGTTGAGTAATGGGTAGAGCCTTATCGGATTCGATCGTAATGCGGGTGTAGTCTTCTGCCGGCCAAATACGCACTCCTAATATCTTGGCGCCCCATGCGATATCAATTTCAGTTAGAAGCAAAACAAAACCCATGAGTTTTGCGTAAGACTGCAAATGTTCTCTTCGAGAGGGGTTCTTAGCGCGCTTAGTCATTTACTTCGGAGAATAAGGGCAGTAAAGCGCTCAAACCAGCTTGCGAAACACCTTGCATGGTGATGTTTCTTGCATTTTCATCGGAGCCACTCGATAGTTGAATCTCAATATCAAATGCAGGTAGTGTTCCTTGGGCTTTATTGGGCCACTCAATCAAGCAAAAGCCTGGCTCATCAAAATGCTCAGCAAAGCCAGCCTCCTGCCATTCCAAGGGATCGCGCATACGGTAAAGATCAAAGTGGTGCGCTTTGATGCTTACCTCCCCAGTGTGATCTGAATGAGTAATCATCAGTGGGTAGGGCTCGCATAAAGTGTAGGTAGGGCTCTTTACTCGCCCGCTAAAGCCAAGAGCTTGAATGAGGTGGCGTGCAAAAGTCGTTTTACCTGCACCTAAGTCGCCCTCGAGCGCAATATTGAGGTGGGCATACGGGTTAGCAAGAAAAAATTCTTGTAAGCTCGCGGCAAGTTTTTGGGCTAAAACAGCCGTATCGACTTCCTGCCTACAATGTTGAGTATATGAATCTCGTGCCATTTGCCTAGTTTATTCAATTATTGAGATACATTCTGTAATCCTTATGTCATCTGACCCATCCACTAGCTCCCGAAACCTAGCCAATCTACGTGAATGGCTTGATGAGCAGTCCAAGAAACTAGGCTTTGATAGCTTGCGTATTACCGATACCCAGCTCGGTTCTGCAAGTGAGCGTTTAAACGAGTGGCTAGCTGAAGGGCGGCATGGCCAAATGGACTACATGCAGCGTCATTCACAATTACGCTCTGACCCAAATTTGCTGGTACCCGGGACTGTCAGGGTGATATGCGTGACGATGAACTACTTATCACCCGAGATTGACTTTGATCATGAGTGGGAGCGCATAGGTCAGCCAACTCAGGCGGTGGTTTCAATGTATGCACGTGGCCGTGACTACCATAAGGTCATGCGCAATCGGCTGCAGGATTTAGCAAAATTTATTGAAGCTCAAATCGGTCCATTTGGGTACCGCGTCTTTACAGATTCTGCGCCACTCATGGAAGTGGAGTTGGCTAAAAAGGCAGGCCTGGGATGGAGGGGTAAGCACACCTTATTACTCAACCGAGAGTCTGGATCGACATTTTTCTTGGGAGAAATATTGGTCGATATTCCCTTGCCGATGGATGGAGAGCAAGAGTCGCATTGTGGTACCTGCCAGTCTTGTATTGAGGTATGTCCAACGCAAGCTATCACTGCACCTTATCAGTTGGATGCTCGTAGATGCATCTCGTATCTGACGATTGAGAATCCAGATGTGATCCCGCTAGAATTTCGAAGGGCAATGGGTAATCGCGTATACGGATGTGATGACTGCCAGCTCGTTTGCCCATGGAATAAATTTGCGCAGCGTACGGCATTGCCTGACTTTGCGCAGCGTCATGGATTAGGTGACACTAGTCTTCTCGAGCTATGGTCTTGGACTGAAGCAGATTTTGAGAAGCGTCATGAAGGTAGCGCCATCAGGCGTATTGGCTTTAGCCGCTGGCGTCGTAATCTAGCGGTAGCCCTGGGTAATGCCTTGGCTAGCGGAGTAGAGCAGGGTGCGATTCGTAATGCTTTAAGCGCAGCGCTGGATAATGCAGACCCCTTGGTGGCAGAGCATATTCAGTGGGCTTTGGGTCAGCATTGAGTCAATTTCGCCTTCTGCATATAGGGCTATAAGCCTTACAATTAAGCAATGTCATCTTCCAAGCAGCCTTACATAGATCCTAGCGAAATTTCGCTAGAAGAAGTTGCGGTACGGCGCTTTAAAAATCCGCGTGATGCTTTTTGGGCTGGCATACGTGACGCTGCTGGCGCACCTGCAGCGGTGCTTTTTGCAGGGATGGTGGGTTTTGGAGCGATGGGTAAAACCAATGGCTTTGATGTGTGGTTTACCACATCTACTTCATTTTTTATGTTTGCCTTACCAGGACAGGTTGTTTTACTCGAGATGGCGATTACCGGTTCATCTGTACTGGCAATTGTCTTAGCGGTGACCTTAACCGCTACACGCTTTATCACCATGACAGTGACACTCTTTCCACAGCTTCATCAAAGAGATCGCAATCGTAGTCTCTATGCGTCGGTGCACTTACTGGCTATGACTGCTTGGGCGATCTCGATGCGAGAGTTTCATGTTATTGAAACTAGACATCGCCTCAGTTACTTTGTTGGTCTAGGTTTGCTATGCTGGTTGATCTCCGTTCCAGGAACGATCTTAGGTTATTACTTGGCAGGCATGGTGCCAGCAGCAGTGACTTTAGGGTTGGTTTTTATTAATCCACTCTTCTTTTTACTGACCTTTACTGAAGTGAAGCCCTGGATTAATCGAATTGCCCTGTTGATGGGCTGCGTCTTCGGCCCCATCTTTTTTATGATTGATCGCGATACGAGCTTATTAAGCTCTGGTTTAGTAGCTGGAACCATTGCCTATTTAATTGATCGCAAGTTCTTGCGTAAAAAAGCGGGAGTGATCGGCTAATGGAAGTCTTAAATCAAATGAGTGATTCCCTATCTGGTTGGGGTCTCTGGATCGCTTTGATTGGAGCTTGTCTAGGCACTTATTTCTGTCGTGCGATCGGCGTATTTCTATCGCAAAGTATTAATCAGGAGAGTGAGATCTTTCGCTGGTTAGCTGCCGTGACTTACGCCATGGTAGCTGCGCTCACAATACGCTTGATCGTCATGCCACTGGGTTTAATGGCAACCGTTCCTTTATGGATACGTATTCTGATTTGTGCTTTAGCGATCGGCGTGATGGTATCTAAGCCTACAAAAAGACTAGTCCCAGCCTTGCTGACTGGGACCTTATTCATGGTGGGTTACGGCGTTATTCGTTAAGTAGTCAAGTGCTTAAAGATGGGCTGCCAGTATCTTGGCAATATGCACCGCATCTCTTTGCGTGCCATCAGCAATCTGATGACGGCAGCTCGTGCCATCTGCCACCACCCAGCTATCTGGTGATTTACGAATCGCCGGCAAAAGACTCGCTTCGGCCATTTGCTTAGACACTTCAATATGCTCAGCCTCGTAACCAAAGCTTCCCGCCATGCCGCAGCAAGAAGACTCAATTAATTTAGGCTCGGCATTTGGGATAAGTTTGAGAAGCTCTAATGCAGGTGTGACTGCCGCAAATGATTTTTGATGGCAATGACCATGGAATAGAACAGGGCGCGTGGCTGCTTTTAATGACAGTTGAAGATTGCCTGCTTTAGCTTCACTGGCTAAAAATTCTTCCAAGAGTTGTGCATGCTTACTCACCGTCACTGCGCGCTCACCAAATCCCATGACGAGTGCTTCATCCTTCAGTGTGAATAAACAAGAAGGTTCTAGACCAATAATCGGAATTCCTTTTTCAGCATAGGGCGCTAGGTGATTCACTAGCTCATCAAGGCTAGCTTTAGCCTTATCAACCATGCCAGCTGCTAAGTAAGTGCGCCCACAGCAAAACTCTTTAGAGCAAGTATTGGCAATATTAGTTGTAGATTTAGTCTTTTGTGGAATATGTACGCGATAACCTGCCGCTTTTAAAACTTCTAGAGCAGCACGTAAGTTCTCATCTTCAAAATAGGCATTAAAGGTGTCTGCTAAAAGTACAACTCCCTTCTTGCCATTTTGATCGGTTTGGGTAAGCTCTGAGGGTGTGAACTGGTATGGTGTATTTTGCTTTTGCTTAGACCAAAAGTGATTAGCCTTCCAGGTAGGCAAGCTTCTTTGTGCAGAGATGCCCATGATCCATTCTTGTAATTTAGCAATGGGCGCAATGTGATTACGTAGATTAAGTAGCGTAGGTAGTCCAGGAATATTACTAATGATGGGAGCGTATTTTGGTAAGTAGGCAACAGCAAGATCGCGCATTGTATGACCAGCCCGCTTCTTGTAAGCTGATAAAAACTCGATCTTCATCTTGGCCATATCCACGCCAGTAGGGCATTCGCGTCGACATGCTTTACAGCTTACACATAATTCCATTACTTCTTTGATGGCATCGCTAGCAAGTGGAGAACTTCCATCTGCAATATCCAATTGATTAGATAGTGCAAGGCGCAAAGTATTTGCTCGACCGCGAGTGAGGTGCTTCTCATCACGAGTCACGCGATAGCTAGGGCACATCACCTCAGCATCGAACTTGCGGCAGTGACCATTGTTATTGCACATCTCTACCGCTTTGGCTAAACCCATTGCTGGATCACCACCAGTGCCTGGTGCGCTAGTCTCTTCAGTTACTGGGTTGTTCTGCACGTTCCATGCTGACCAATCTAGCGCAGGTTGCAATGGAATGACTTTATAGCTTGGTGGAAAGCGGAAGTTGCTAGCATCATCCATTTTCGGAGGATCGACGATCTTGCCGGGATTAAAGAGTCCCTTGGGATCAAATGCATGTTTGATTTCACCAAGAGCTTGTGTGATCTTAGGGCCAAATTGCCAAGAGATCCACTCGCCGCGACATAGTCCATCACCATGCTCACCACTATAGGCCCCCTTGTATTTGCGAACTAAAGCAGAAGCTTCCTCTGCAACGGCGCGCATTTTCTGTGCGCCATCACGACGCATATCCAAAATAGGGCGGACGTGCAAGGTGCCAACGGAAGCATGGGCGTACCAAGTTCCACGTGAACCATATTTAGCAAATACATCAGTGAGGGCTTGAGTGTATTCCGCTAGGCTTTCAAGTGGAACAGCACAGTCTTCAATGAAGCTAACAGGCTTACCATCCCCTTTCAGGCTCATCATGATGTTTAAACCTGCTTTACGAACTTCCCATAAATTCTTTTGCAAACTTACATCAGGCATGCAGACTACTGAGCACGGCAAGCCAAGATCACCCATCAGACTTTGTAAAGAGGTGAGTTTTTCTAGTAATGGAGCATGAGCTTCGCCAGAGAACTCCACAAGCAAAATGGCTTCAGGTGTTGGGGCACTCGCATCAATTAATGCTGTCTCAATCGTCTTTTTAAAGCTTGGGTTATGACGTGCTAAGTCAATCATCGTGCGATCTACTAGTTCTACAGCAGTAGGACCAAGCTTGACAATGTGCTGTGCACTATCCATAGCCTTGAAGAAGCTAGCAAAGTTCACTACACCAAGTACTTTATGTTGTGGCAGCGGTGCGAGTTTGAGTTCTAAAGATTTGAAATAAGCCAGAGTACCTTCGCTACCAACTAATAAGTGCGCTAAATTAACACTGCCATCTGGTGTGTAAGGACGTTCACTCTGAGGGTGAAAGACATCTAAGTTATATCCAGCTACGCGACGCAGTACTTTTGGAAATTTTGCCTCGATCTCTGGCTGGAGGGTGTTGGCAAGATTTTTTACAAAATCACCAAGCTCTTTGGCAGCGCCTGAACTTGTTGAGTAATTACCAAAATTAGCTACTTGACCATTGGCAAGCCAGGCATCTATACCCAGCACGTTATGCACCATGTTGCCATAGGCAATAGAGCGACTCCCGCAGGAGTTGTTGCCAGCCATACCGCCAATAGTTGCTTGCCCCGACGTAGAGACGTCTACGGGATACCAAAGACCATGTGGTTTAAGGGCTGCATTGAGGTGATCAAGCACAATGCCAGGTTCAACAGTGGCGGTTGCTTTTGCAAGATCAGTATCTAAGAGTTTGCGAAAGTATTTTGAGTTATCAATGACTAGCGCGGTTCCAGTAGTTTGTCCACATTGGCTAGTGCCGCCTCCACGCGGTAATACGGGAATATCAAGTTCTGCTGCAATCTGTATTGCAGTGGCTATATCTTCCGTCGTTTTAGGAACTAACACGGCAACTGGCATTGCTTGATAGATCGATGCATCGGTAGCGTAACGGCCTCGACTGGCGATGTCAGTCATTACTTCACCAGATGTTTCTTGTCTGAGACGTTTAGCTAGCTCGGCCTTATTAGAAAGCAATTCGGGAAGGGGTAAATCAAGTGGCTTATTCATACGAGTGATTGAGAGTTTCTGAGTCGATTAATTGGATAACAACATCACGTTTATTCATGACGTGCTGCATCATGACTTTGCGCATACGTGCGCTGTCATGTGCTTTTAAGGCATCTAGCATTTCTTGATGTTCGCCAACAGCTTTCTCCCATTTCACGCCATCTTG
>JBFZCO010000120.1:0-10281 GCA_041307885.1 Burkholderiales bacterium
CTGCTGTAATGGGCGTCATTCTTGGCACTCTTCAATTACAGGAGAAAAGCCAGCAAGAAGCCGCTCTATTTAGAGAGCTATCGTTTGCAAAACAACGTATTCAATTACGCTTTTCAAACAACACGGACGTATTGCAAGCGCTCGGACGGGAGTATCTGAGCTCCCGCGACTCTCAAAAAGAACGCCAAAACGTGACACTGCAAGCCGAGAATCTGTTGCAGAGTAACCATGAAATTGTGCAAATTTTATGGCTCAATGAAGATAATCAAATTCAATGGAAGATTGCGCCGAATAGTCCAAAAACAAACTGGTTTAGCAAGCAAACTAATGCTCCAATACTAAATGCTGCACTTCAAAAGTCGACAGAACTGAGTATTGATACTCACCGCCCTGCATATAGTCAATTTATTGCTTTAGAGGTTCCACAAGAAGATCCTGTAGCAAAAGAAATACGCAATGTATTTTGGCAAACAGTTCCACAAGTATCCGGTACCGAAACAAAAGGAAATATTGCTGTTCTCTATTCAACCCAAGCCCTTCTGGAAATGATTCCAGGCGAACTGAAAGGACAGTATCGCTTTACCTTATTAACTGATGATGACAAAGTACTGGCAATCTCATCAGATAAAAATACTCCTAAGCGAGCTTTTAGTAATCAAACAAGTCTTGATATTGGCGTTCTCAGTCCAAACTTAAGTTTACGGATTGATACCTACCCACCGGCTACCAATCTCACTTTCAGAATGCTCATCGGAGTTGTTCTCGGTTTGAGTGCTTTTGTTATTTGGAGTTTGTGGTCAGTACTAAAACAAATGCAGGTGCGACAAGAGGCGGAAGCCAATCTTCGCATAGAGACAAATTTTCGTAGTGCCATGGAAAATTCAACACCAGTAGGCATTCGAGCGCATGATATGAATCGAAGTATTACCTATGTCAATCCAGCATTCTGTGAAATGACAGGTTGGACAGCGGAAGAGTTGATTGGGCAAATGCCTCCCTTTGCCTTTTGGCCTGAGAATCAAAAGGCAGAGCTCACCGAGAAGATGAATAGAGCTTTGCAGCTTACGCTCAATCAAGAGAAAAAGATTGGTATTGAAGGCTCGATCATCCGACGCGATGGTCGGATTATTCAGACCCGTACTTTTATTGCTCCCCTCATCAATGAAAAAGGCAAGCAAACTGGCTGGGTTACTTCGTTGATTGATATTTCAGAGCCTAAAAAGATTCGAGAAGAGCTTGCGGCCTCTCAAGAGCGCTTCATTACGGTACTAGAAGGATTAGATGCTGCAGTTTCGGTAGTGTCAAATGAAACTGAAGAGCTTTTATTTGCTAATCGCTTCTACCGAGAACGTTTTGGCAATAGCTCTAAAGGACATTTTGAGTTAGCAGGTAAAGAAACTGACTTAAACCAGACTGACTCGCTTATCAATTTCAGCGATAGCATGACGTTAGACACTATCAACTCATTTGCCAATCAGGAGTCAGAGTCTGAAGAAATTCAGTTGATCGATCCAGCCACCGGACAACAGAAATGGTATGAAGTGCGACGTCGTTTCATACCCTGGGTAGATGGCCACTTAACTCAACTCTTAATTGCTACCGATATCACCATTCGCATCGAGGCGGATGAACTGGCACGTCAACAGGAAGAGCGTATGCAATTTACTGGTCGATTAACAACCATGGGTGAAATGGCATCATCTTTGGCGCACGAACTCAACCAACCATTGTCAGCAATTTCTAATTACTGCATGGGTGTAGCAAAAAGATTGCAAGGACAGCTAGATCCAGGATTGCAAAAAGACATTATTCCTGCTTTAGAAAAAGCGTCTGAGCAAGCGCATAGAGCCGGTACTATTATTCAACGGATTAAAGGGTTTGTTAAACGAAGTGAGCCACAACGAAAATCCTGTGATATCAGCGAGATCATTAATGATGCCGTTGGTTTATTAGAAATTGAAGCGAATCGTCATCGTCTGAGCATCAAATCTCATGTTGCAGATAATTTGCCACCAGTAGATTTAGACCCCATTTTAATTTTGCAAGTTTTGGTCAATCTTTTAAAGAATTCTTTAGATAGCCTCCGAGAAGCCTATCCCCTCTCCTCGCGTTGGGCGGCGCCATCAGTGAGTATTTCCGCTGATTTAGATACCAGCATTTTTCCCGCCATGCTACGTATCCAAGTGGTCGACGCTGGCGCTGGGATTGCAGATTCCGTCATTGAACGCATGTTCGAGCCCTTTTTTAGCACTAAAAATGATGGTATGGGCATGGGGCTCAATATTTGCCGCTCAATTATCGAGTCACATCAGGGTCGCCTTTGGGCTAAAAATCTCATGGATGCAGAACATACCAAGCGCTCTGGCTGCAGCTTTACAATACTGTTACCCCTTGAAACCCCTGGGTCTCAGGCTAATGATTAATTTTTGTAACTTTGTAAATTCTCTATGAGAGTAAATATGAATATCAGTGCTAGCACCAAATTAAACCAAGCCGAAGTAGTTTATGTTGTCGATGATGATGAGGCAGTGCGTGACTCTCTTACTTGGCTGCTAGAAAGCAATGGCTATGTGGTTCGCTGTCATGCGAGTGCAGAGCGTTTTTTACAGTCCTTACAAAGCACTGATAAGTCGACTATCTCTTGCGCCATTTTGGATGTCCGCATGCCAGGGATGTCTGGCTTGGAATTACAAGATCGCTTGATTAACGAAAATCTGCCCATGCCAGTAGCATTCATTACGGGCCATGGTGATGTTTCTATGGCGGTATCTACTATGAAGCGGGGCGCAGTCGATTTCATTGAAAAACCTTTTAAAGAAAATGATCTGTGCGCTCTAGTAGATAGAATGTTTGCAAAAGCACGCGTAGATTACTCTCAAGCCAGCCAGCGCAAGGTTACACAAAGCCTTCTCAGTAAACTCACCGGAAGAGAGCGGCAAGTTCTCGAGCGTATTGTTGCAGGTCGCTTGAATAAACAAATTGCGGATGATCTCGGTATTTCTATTAAGACAGTTGAAGCGCACCGTGCCAACATCATGGAGAAGCTCAATGTGAATACTGTTGCTGATCTACTCCGTCTTGCACTTTCTGATCCACAGCCTAATTAATTTATCACCATGCCTGCTCAGTTACTTGATGGAAATGCACTCTCTAAAAAACTTCGTGCTGAAATTGCCGCACGAGGAGCTATTGTTACTGCAAAAAATACACGTCCTGGTTTAGCCGTTATCGTTGTTGGCGATAATCCTGCCAGTCAAGTATATGTTCGTAATAAAGTGAAGGCCTGTGAAGATGTAGGCTTTCATTCAGTGCTAGAAAGATATTCAGCTGATCTTGGCGAGGAAGAGTTACTTGCTCGCATTACGACCTTAAATGCTGACCCTGCGATTCATGGTATTTTGGTCCAACTTCCTCTTCCGGAGCATATTGCCTCTGAAAGAGTGCTTGAAGCCATAGCTCCTGATAAAGACGTGGATGGTTTTCATGTGGCAAATGCAGGGGCTCTCATGGTTGGGCAGCCAGAGTTTAAACCTTGTACGCCATATGGCTGCATGAAGATTTTGGAAAGTATTGACTACCCTATTCGTGGTGCAAGAGCGGTGATTGTTGGCGCTTCCAATATTGTTGGTAAGCCTATGGCAATGCTGTTACTTCAGGCTGGGGCTACAGTCACGATCTGTAATAGTAAAACCAGAGATTTAGCCCACCATACTAAAGATGCCGATATTTTGGTAGTTGCTACTGGTAAGCCCAAAATGATCACGGGTGATATGGTGAAACATGGTGCCGTTGTCATTGATGTTGGCATTAATCGTTTACCCGATGGCAAGTTATGTGGGGATGTGGACTTTGATGCTGCTCAATATGTCGCTGGTTGGATTACCCCTGTACCTGGTGGTGTTGGCCCTATGACAATCACCATGTTGTTGATGAACACTCTTGAAGCCGCTGAAAAGGCAGCAAAACTTTAACCTTTCAGACTGGAGGGTTGCCCTTTCTTGGCAAAAAGTTCGCCTGTCCATTAAGCTAGAGGGATGACTACTGCCCCCTACAAAGCCCCTTCTTCTGAGCTTGCTCAAAATCCATTAATTTCCTTTGGCCGTGGTATTGCCAATTATAGGGATATTGAGCCTCAGCATATTGCACCAGCAATTGAGTTCTTACTCGAAAATGCCCAGCTTGCAGTAGATCATGCAGTTAGCCAAACTACCCCCGCACAATGGGATGCTTTAGCCGAACCCTTAGAAGATGCGACAGAAGCTTTGGGACGTTCATGGGGAGTCATTTCTCATCTCAACAGCGTTGCTGATTCACCGCAATTAAGAACGGCCTACGGTGAAATGCTACCTAAGGTAACTACCTTCTTCTCTAGTCTGGGCCAAAACCTCGCTTTATATGATAAGTTCAAAAAACTGAGCCAAAGTAGTGAGTTCAAAAATTTGAGTGTGGCTCAGAAAAAGGTTATTGAAAATTCACTGCGCGATTTTCGTCTTGGTGGTGCCGAGTTATCCGATGAGCATAAACCTCGCTTTTCCCAAATTCAAGATGAGCAAGCCTCTCTAGGAAAGGCCTTCTCTGATCATGTGCTAGATGCAACCGATGGATTTGTACATGTGATCCAAAATGCTACTGAGTTGGCAGGCCTACCAGAGGATGCAATTGCTGCAGCCGCTGATCTGGCAGCGCAGAAGAATCTCCAAGGTTGGGCATTTACCCTGCACTTCCCCTCATACTATCCAGTCATGCAGTATTCCGAGAATAGAGCACTCCGCAAACTGATGTATGAGGCTTATGTGACGCGCGCATCGGAATTAGCACCACAGCATGGCAACGGTAAGCTCGATTGGGACAATACTCAGAATATGCTGGAGCAACTTCGCCTGCGTGATGAAGAAGCGCATATGCTGGGATTTGCGAACTATGCAGATTTAAGCTTGGCACCGAAGATGGCCAATACCGTAGATGAGGTCGATCTCTTTCTGACGAACTTCGCCATTAAGGCAAAACCATTTGCCCAAAAAGATTGGCAAGAGCTTTGTGAGTTCTCAAATACTGAATTGAAGTTGACTGATGGGCTTGAGCCTTGGGATATTCCCTTTGCTGCTGAACGCCTAAAGCAAGCGCGCTATGCATTTTCTGAAAATGAACTTAAGCAATACTTTCCCCTACCCAAGGTTTTGGATGGCTTATTTCAAGTAATTCAGTCCCTGTTTGATGTCAGCATTGAGGCGGCTAACTTACCGACCTGGCATGATAATGTGCAATCTTTTGCGGTCAAAGATCGCACTGGAAAAATACAAGCGTATTTTTATTTGGACCCTTATGCCCGCCCCGGAAAGCGTGGCGGTGCTTGGATGGATGATGCTCGTGGTCGCAGAGAGCTGCCTAATGGAGAAATTCAGATTCCTGTGGCGTATTTGGTCTGCAATTTTGCTGCGCCAGTGAAGGTAGATGGTGTATTACGACAACCTACGATCACGCATGATGATGTCATCACGCTTTTTCATGAAAGTGGCCATGGCTTACATCACCTCTTAACCCAAGTAAGCGCCTTAGGCGTCTCTGGTATCAATGGGGTTGAATGGGATGCAGTGGAATTACCTAGTCAATTCATGGAAAATTTCTGCTGGGAATGGGAAGTGTTAGAAAAAATGACTGCTCATGTTGATACAGGTAAGCCGTTACCGCGCGAATTATTTAACAAGATGCTGGCTGCCAAAAACTTCCAAAATGGCTGGGGCACACTTCGTCAAGTCGTTATGTCATTAACAGATTGGCGCTTACATTCACGCTTTGATGCAAGTAGTTCAAGGGGTCATGCTGTACTTGATGTTTCGAGAAGTATCGCTGATGAATACAACATCATTCCACAACCAGAACTCTCCCGCTGGATTAACTCCTTTAGCCATATTTTTGCCGGTGGCTATGCAGCTGGATACTATAGCTATAAATGGGCTGAGGTTCTTTCGGCCGATGCTTATGCTGCTTTCGAAGAAGCTGCAAAGCTGACAGGTAGCGTCTTAGATCCGCAAACAGGCACTCGTTATAGACAAGAAATTTTAGAGGTAGGTGGTAGTCGCCCAGCCGCTGAATCCTTCAAAGCGTTTAGGGGAAGAGAGCCGAGTATTGATGCGCTGTTACGTCATGGTGGTTTAGCCTAACCACTTTATGTCTAGCGCTCAAAATCTTTCGGATGAATCTAGGCTAATTTCCCAAAAAACCATTGCTCACTATGACCTGAATGCCGCGTCCTATGACGAGGGCACAAAAAGCCATGATGTCAGTCAAAATATCAATGCTTTGTTAAGAGCTATTAAGACTGCAGCACCATTTCATATTCTGGATTTTGGATGCGGTCCTGGGAGAGACCTGCAAACCTTGACTAAGCTTGGCCATATAGCAATAGGCCTTGAAGGCAGTCAACAAGCTGCTCACATAGCGCGAGCTAAAAGTGGTTGTGAAGTATGGGTGCAGGATTTTTTTAATTTACATTTGCCAGAGAGCAGCTTTGATGGCATCTTTGCCAATGCCTCACTATTTCATATTCCCAATCATCTTTTGCCGCAGGTTCTGGGTAATCTATGGGCGTGCTTAAAACCTAATGGCATTCTTTTTAGCTCAAACCCTCGGGGTAATAACCAAGAAAGTTGGTACGGAGATCGCTTTGGCTCGTATCACGATCTAGAGGGCTGGAGATCTTTTATGACCAATGCAAACTTTACCGAAGTGGAGCATTACTATAGGCCAAGTGGGTTGCCATTTGAACATCAGCATTGGCTAGCAAGTGTTTGGATAAAGTAAAAAAGGGTTTATACCCCCCTATCTAACCACAATTATTAAGAGATGTTTTGACATTAATCTGAAATCTGCATTCCAAATCTATTGACTCAACCTAGGTCTTTTTGATTTCTGCTATCACAGGGGTATGGTCTGAGGGTTGCTCCCAGGTGCGCGGCTCTTTATCAATAATGCTTGCTGTGCACTTGTTTTTTAGATCTTCACTTAAAAGGATATGGTCAATGCGCATGCCTGCATTACGCCTAAAACCCATCATGCGGTAATCCCACCAACTGTATGATTTTGGAGCTTGCTCAAACATGCGAAATGAGTCGTGCAATCCCAAAGCAATTAGATTTGAAAATGCTTCACGCTCTTGGGGAGAAACTAAGTTTTGACCTATCCACTTCGAGGGATCGTATACATCAACATCAGTCGGAGCGATATTGAAGTCACCCAATAATGCCAAACGACTATTTTGGTTAAGCTCTTCTTTTATCCAACTCTCAAGGGCTTTGAGCCAGGCTAGCTTGTAAACAAACTTGTCACTCTCAAGTGATTGCCCATTCGGGAAGTAGGCAGAGATCAGTCTGATGGGTTGCATTCCTGCAAAAGGAATCGTTGCCGCCAAAATCCGCTGCTGCTCGTCAGTATGTCCTGGAATATTTCTGATGGGCTTTAAGAAGGTAGTGCTTGCATCAGAAGCGATGGGAGCTAAGGCTGCCTTGCGAACAATAATGGCAACGCCGTTATAGGTCTTTTGCCCAGCCACCAAACTCATATACCCAGCATCCTCCAATGCTTGATGAGGATAGTTTTCATCTGTTAACTTAAGCTCTTGGAGACATAAAGCATCAATAGGATTTTTTAATTTCTCTTGATCCTCAAGCCACTTTAAGACTTGGGGCAAGCGAACCTTTAAAGAATTCACATTCCAAGCTGCGATCCGCACTGATTCAGTCATCGATACCTAGCTCCTGCAATTTACGGGTAATTGTATTTCTCCCAATACCTAAACGCTGTGCAGCCTCTACTCTTCTACCTCTAGTTACTTCTAAAGCGGCTTTTAAAACAGCCTTCTCAAACTTGGAGCAAAGTACATCGTAGACTTCTTCATCGCCATCTTGAAGCATTTTGACTGCTAGGCGACCTAAGCCACTCTCCCAATCGGCTGAACCCATTCTTGTAATATTCGGAGTTGATGGAGAAGACTCACCCTGCAAAACTACGGGTTGCTCACTCGACTCAGTCAAAATGTCAGAAGGTAGGTCGCTTACCCCAATCACATTGGAGGGAGTCATCACCGTTAACCAGTGGCAGAGATTTTCTAACTGACGAACATTTCCAGCAAAAGGCATATTACAAATATCCTTAAGCGCTTCGTCGGATAATTTCTTAGGCTCAACCCCCAAAGACTTGGCGCATGAAAGCATAAAGTGTCGGGCAAGCACCGGGATATCTTCCACACGCTCACGCAATGCAGGCATCCTTAGGCGTATTACATTTAAGCGATGTAAGAGGTCTTCTCTAAATGCACCTGCTGCAACCCGAGCTTCTAAGTTTTGGTGGGTTGAGGCAATGATTCTGACATTTGCTTTAATAGGATCTTGCCCACCAACACGATAAAAATGGCCATCGGTTAGCGCTCGCAAAATACGCGTTTGTAAATCAAAGGGGATATCACCTATCTCATCAAGAAATAGAGTACCCCCATCTGCCTGCTCAAAACGACCGCGACGTAAAGTCAATGCCCCCGGGAAAGCCCCACGCTCATGACCAAATAACTCGGACTCTAATAAATCTTTAGGGACTGCAGCAGTACTAAAGACTATAAATGGCCCCTTTACTCTAGGACTATGTTTATGTAGAGCTTGGGCAACCAACTCTTTACCGGTGCCTGATTCGCCAGTGATCAGCACAGTCGAATGTGATTGGGCAAGGCGACCAATGGCTCGAAATACCTCTTGCATTGCTGGTGCTTGGCCAATAATCTCTGTAGAGTCTTGTCTCCAGCCATTCATTTCTTTGCTGCCCGATTGATTGCGCTCACTTTGCTCCATTGCTCGGCGGATCAGTTCAACAGCCTTATCAATGTCAAATGGCTTAGTGAGGTACTCAAAGGCGCCGCCTTGAAGGGATGAAACTGCAGAGTCTAAATCTGAATAAGCCGTCATGATGATGACAGGCAACAAGGGGTGGGTTTCCTTAACACCCTGAAGAAGATCTAAGCCGTTACCGCGGGGCATACGAATATCAGAAATTAATACAGCAGGAATTTCTCTATCCAAGGCATCCAATACATCATTGGGGTTGGAAAAACTTTTGTGTGGAATATTTTCACGCGTTAAGGCCTTTTCTAGTACCCAACGAATTGATTGATCATCGTCCACGATCCAAACGGGTTTCATGATGCTTTCTCCTGCTTACGGTACGGAATTTGAATATGAAAATCAGTCCGCCCTGGGCGACTGTCACAGGCTATGAAGCCTTGATGTTGCTGTACAAAAGTTTGCGCTAAGGTAAGACCAAGACCACTACCGCCTTCGCGTCCCGAAACCAATGGGAAGAAGATGCGCTCAGCTATATCTTCAGGAATTCCAGGTCCGTTATCAATCACATGCAAATCCATTGCCATCTTATAGCGCTGCTTAGAAATAGTCACCGAGCGAGCCACCCGAGTTTTAAGTTCGATTTGGGCAATCCCTTGAGAAATCTCCTCAGATAGTGCTTGTGCAGCATTGTGAGCAATGTTTAAAACTGCTTGAATTAATTGTTCTCGATCACCAAGGACCTCAGGAAGGCTAGTGTCGTAGTTACGAATAATTCGTAGACCCTTAGGAAATTCAGCGAGAACCAGACTGCGCACTCGCTCGAGAGCCTCATGGACATTAAATACTTCCATAGCATGCGCTTTGCGATGTGGTGCCAGTAAGCGATCAACTAGATTCTGCAGACGGTCAGACTCTTTAATAATGACCTGGGTGTATTCACATAAACTTTTTTCGGGGAGTTCAAACTCTAAAAGTTGGGCTGCCCCACGAATACCCCCCAAAGGATTTTTAATCTCATGCGCTAGGTTACGCATCAACTGCTTATTTGCTTCAACTTGCTGAGTTACCCGCTCGTCACGCTCACTGCGTAATTGCTGATCAATCGGAAACCATTCCATCATGATTAAGGCTGGATCTTCCAGGCTTGCAATCACAACATGTGCCGGAATAGAGTCTTGATGAATGCTACCAGGCAATGAGTGCAGCACCATCTCTTGGCGCTGAGCGGCGACATGCCCTAGTTTTACTTCTTCGATCATCAGTATTAATGAGGGGTTATCGCCAAATAATTCGTGCACAGATTGGCCCTCAAGTGATTTACGTGAAAGATCGAGTGCTGATTCTGCAGCTGGGTTCACGTATACCAATTGTTGGTTCTCTGCCTCAAATACCACAATGGCATTTGGCATCTGATCTAGCAATGTCGGAAAAAAAGGAGCAGCCGAAGCTGCCC
>JBFZCO010000121.1:0-3430 GCA_041307885.1 Burkholderiales bacterium
TGGCAATGGCGATTGAACGCACCACGCAATCACCTGCACTACCTTGATATCCAGCGGCACCCCTACCCCCATCATTTCTGTGAAATGGGAACGAGGGGTGAGATCGAAAGGGGTTTAAGAAGCCAAACATATCTATCCATATTAGTGGGTGCCTCAAATAAAAAATGGATTTGCTATGAAACAAATCCATTCTTATTTTGGCATTACCTTAGAGTTACTTCGCTTGTGCTGCTTTCACCTTCAAGCGCCACGCATGTAGCAACGGTTCGGTATACCCGTTTGGCTGCTCAAGACCCTTAAAGATCAGATCACTTGCAGCTTGATATGCATATGAATCCTTGTAGTTTGGCATCATTGGCTTATAAAAGGGATCATCTGCATTTTGAGCATCAACAATGGCTGCCATTCGTTGCAAAGCCTCTTCCACTTCGGCTTTGGTGACGTACTTGTGTAGCAACCAGTTGGCAATATGTTGACTTGAGATTCGCAATGTTGCGCGATCTTCCATTAAGCCCACGTTGTAAATATCAGGCACCTTAGAGCAACCAACGCCTTGGTCAATCCAGCGAACTACATAACCCAAAATACCTTGGCAATTATTATTCAGGGATTCGCGAATCTCCTCTTTGGTCCAATCTGGATAAAGCGCAATGGGCACAGTCAAGAGATCATCGGTTAAGGCTTCATACTCAGCTGCAGTATCTTGCTTCTCCATATCCTCTTGGATCTTTGCCACATCGACCTGGTGATAGTGAAGCGCATGCAAAGTAGCGGCAGTCGGCGATGGTACCCAAGCAGTATTTGCACCGGCCTGAGGATGCGCAGCTTTTTGCTCAACCATTTCTTTCATAAGATCTGGTGCAGGCCACATGCCCTTACCAATCTGTGCGCGACCACGAAGGCCACAATCCAAACCAGCTAAGACGTTACGGCGCTCATATGCACCGAACCATTTAGCAATCTTCATCCTACCTTTGCGAACCATGGCACCACCATACATGCCAGTGTGCATTTCATCGCCAGTACGGTCTAAGAATCCAGTATTAATAAAGGCAACACGCGGACCGGCAGCTGCAATAGCCGCCTTGATATTGACGCTCATGCGGCGCTCTTCATCCATGATGCCTAACTTGACTGTATTTTCTGGCAAGCCAAGTAACTTTTCAACACGGCCAAATAGTTCACTTGCAAATGCAACCTCTTCTGCACTATGCATTTTTGGCTTCACAATGTAGACAGAGCCTTTACGTGTATTACCTATCGCTTGAGTCGCAGGACGATTGATGTCATACAAAGCAATCAATACAGTCACGACTGCATCCAAGATACCTTCATAGATTTCCTTGCCATCGCCAGTAATAATGGCTGGGTTAGTCATCAAGTGACCAACATTGCGAAGAAACAAGAGTGATCGGCCATGCAAAGTGACTACACCATCTTTAGCATTGACAGCGCCAATTCCTGCAGTGTAATTGCGATCTGCATTGAGTTTACGGGTAAAGGTTTTGCCACCTTTGCTGACTTCTTCGACTAAGGTACCTTTGAGAATGCCTAACCAATTCTCATAAGCAAGCACTTTGTCATCGCCATCAACAACGGCAACGGAGTCCTCTAGATCCAAAATAGTTGAGAGCGCAGCCTCAAGCACCACATCATTTACGCCCGCTAAGTCAGAAGCGCCAATAGTTTTAGTCTTATCAATTTGGATATCAATATGAATGCCGTGATTACGCAATAAGATAGATGATGGTGCAGAGGCATCGCCTTGGTAACCAACAAACTGCTTCTCATCTGTCAAGCCCGTTGTGCTTCCGTCTTTTAATTTCACGGACAGTTTTTTATCTACCACGCTGTATGCAACGACATCACCATAGGAGGCTTTAGCTAAAGGAGCCGCTTGATCTAAAAATTGGCGCGCGTAGGCAACGACCTTAGCACCACGAATAGGGTTGTAGGCTCCAGCTTTGGTGGCGCCCTCTTCTTCAGAAATAACATCTGTGCCATATAGAGCATCATATAAAGAGCCCCAACGCGCATTTGCGGCATTTAAAGCATAGCGAGCATTGAGTACTGGAACAACAAGCTGAGGACCTGCTTGCAGAGCTAATTCATCATCAACATTTTTAGTATCAGCAGAAACTTTTGCAGGAACAGGCTCTATGTAGCCAATTTGCTCCAGAAATTGACGGTATGCAGGCATATCTTTAATTGGGCCAGGGTGAGCCTTATGCCACTCGTCAATTTGAGCTTGCAGATGATCGCGCTTTGCAAGTAAAGCCTCATTTTTGGGGCTTAAATCCTTAACAATCTCATCAAAACCTTTCCAAAAGTCTGCACTTTTGATGCCAGTACCAGGCAATACTTTGTCTTCGATGAAGCGATATAAAGGGGTAGCCACTTGAAGGCTATTACAGGAAGTACGTTCGGTCATGTTGTAAACCTTTGTTTTTAAACAATTTTTTTATATGGGGGATGAATAAACTACTGTATTGCTATGCACAAATTATCCATCATTTTTGGAATTACTCCAAAAAACTCAAGCCTGGAATGGGTGCTGCAAGAGAATAGTCTCATCTCGTTCCGGTCCGGTTGAGACCATGGCAATCGGCTTACCAGCCACTTCTTCAATCCGGCGCAGGAATTTTTGAGCCTCAAGAGGCAATTTGTCCCATTCCCTAATGCCGAAAGTAGTGCCCTTCCAGCCAGGGAAATCCTCATAAATTGGCTCACAGCGCGCGACAGCTTCTGCGCCGCGCGGCAATACATCTAATTTATTACCGTCTAGCATGTAACCGACACATAAGCGAATCGTTTCAAAGCCATCCAGCACATCTAACTTGGTAATGCACAAGCCAGACAAACCATTAATCTGAATAGAGCGCTTTAGTGCAGCAGCATCCAGCCAACCTGTGCGACGCGGTCGACCGGTTACCGAACCAAATTCTTTGCCAACTTCTGCCAAGCGGATGCCAACAGGATCTTGTTTACCTGGATTATCAAAGTCATACAACTCACTTGGAAATGGGCCGGCGCCAACTCGGGTGCAATACGCTTTAGTAATTCCCAAAATATATTGCAATGAATCCGGTCCAACGCCTGATCCTGCTGCAGCATTACCAGCGACACAGTTACTTGAAGTCACATACGGATAGGTACCATGATCAATATCGAGTAAGGTACCTTGCGCACCCTCAAATAATAAATTTTGACCGGCTTGCTCGGCAGCATAGAGAGCACTAGAGACGTCCACTACCATCGGCTTGATCAGCTCGGCATAAGACATCGCCTCTTCCAAAGTTTTTTGGAAGTCCACTGGGTCTGCACCATAATAATTGGTGAGCATGAAGTTGTGATATTCCAAGTTCTCACGTAATTGCGCTGCAAACTTTTCTGGATAGAATAAATCTTGTACCCGCAATGCGCGACGAGC
>JBFZCO010000122.1:0-7302 GCA_041307885.1 Burkholderiales bacterium
AAACTTAATAAATTACCCTAGCGCTTAAAGACACTCACCTCCCGCACAAACAGTCCTGGGTTGGTCTTTTTGGGGTGTTGAGCGTCGGATGGAGCAGGGACTGGAGATGGTTTGTCACCCTTGCTTCCTTCTTTTCCCCCCGCCGTCTTGGCTCTCGCAGACGGTACTATATTTCCCGGCCTGAGTATTGGTGCCCCTGGCGAAACAGCTGGTGAAGTCGTCTTTAATACTGCGCTGACTGGTTATCAGGAAATCATTACTGATCCGAGTTATTCCCGCCAAATTGTCACTTTGACCTATCCCCATATCGGTAATGTTGGCGTCAACAGTCAAGATGCAGAATCTGAGCAGATTCACGCAGCTGGTTTAGTTGTTAAAGATCTCTCGAAGCGTGTTTCTAACTTCCGCTCTGAGGAAACTCTCGATGCATACCTTGCAAAATCTGGTGTCGTTGGTATCTCTGGAATCGATACACGTAAACTCACTCGCATTTTGCGCGACAAAGGTGCTCAGTCTGGTGCAATTGTTGCTGGCAAGATGGGCGATGACGTGGAGGTGCTGAGTAAGAAAGCGCTGGAGCTGGCTAAAAGCTTTCCTGGAATGTCTGGATTAGATTTAGCTAAGGTAGTCACTACCAAAACGCCTTATGAATGGCGCGAAGCTGAATGGGATCTGCATGGCCCAGACGGCAAGCCTGCTTATAGAGCTCTAGACCAAAGTAAACCACGCAAGAAAGTGGTTGCTTACGATTTTGGTGTGAAACGTAACATTTTGCGCATGCTCACTGAGCGTGGCTGCGAACTCACTGTAGTTCCAGCGCAAACTAGCGCCAAAGAAGTATTGGCAATGAATCCTGATGGCGTATTTTTCTCTAATGGTCCGGGAGATCCCGGTCCTTGCGATTATGCGATTGCCGCTGCAAAAGAAATTATTGAGAAGGGCATGCCAACCTTTGGCATTTGCTTGGGTCATCAAATTATGGGACTCGCTGCTGGCGCTAAAACTTTGAAGATGAAGTTTGGTCACCATGGTGCAAATCACCCAGTAAAAGATTTAGATACCGGGCGCGTTGCAATCACTTCTCAAAACCATGGTTTCGCAGTGGATGCAAATTCATTGCCAGACAATATTCGCCTAACCCATGTTTCTTTATTTGACGGTTCGCTTCAAGGGCTTGCTTGGAAAGATAGGCCCGCATTGTGTTTCCAGGGGCATCCAGAAGCTTCGCCAGGCCCCCATGACATTGCCTATCTATTTGATCGTTTTGTGGAGCTGATGAATGAGAACAATGCTACCAAGAAGGAGGGCAAATAATGCCTAAGCGTAGCGACATTAAGAGCATCCTCATTATTGGCGCTGGTCCAATTGTGATTGGACAAGCTTGTGAGTTTGATTATTCTGGAGCGCAAGCTTGTAAGGCTTTGCGTGACGAAGGTTACAAGGTCATTTTGGTCAATAGCAATCCTGCCACCATCATGACTGACCCAGAAATGGCTGATGTCACTTACATTGAGCCAATCACTTGGGAAGTGGTTGAGCGCATTATTGCTACTGAACGTCCAGATGCAATATTGCCAACGATGGGTGGACAAACTGCCTTAAATTGCGCGCTTGATTTACATCGTCATGGCATTTTGAAGAAATATGGTTGCGAGCTGATTGGTGCATCACCAGAAGCTATTGATAAGGCAGAGGATCGTCAGAAGTTCAAAGATGCAATGACCAAGATTGGTTTGGGCTCTGCGAAGTCTGGTATCGCTCACTCTATGGATGAGGCGCATGAAGTTCAGCAACGCATTCAAAAAGAAACCGGTAACTTAGGCTTTCCTGTAGTCATTCGCCCTTCATTCACGATGGGTGGATCAGGCGGCGGCATTGCCTATAACCGTGAAGAGTTTGAAGAGATTTGTAAGCGCGGTCTTGATCTATCACCAACACATGAGCTCTTAATTGAAGAATCACTCTTAGGTTGGAAAGAGTTTGAGATGGAGGTAGTTCGCGATCGCGCAGATAACTGCATCATCGTCTGCTCCATCGAAAACTTAGATCCTATGGGTGTTCATACCGGCGATTCAATCACGGTAGCCCCTGCGCAAACACTGACTGACAAAGAGTATCAATTGATGCGTAATGCGTCGATTGCGGTATTGCGTGAGATTGGTGTAGACACTGGTGGTTCAAACGTCCAGTTCTCTATTAATCCAGTTGATGGCCGCATGATTGTGATTGAGATGAATCCTCGTGTTTCACGCTCATCTGCTCTAGCCTCCAAGGCAACTGGTTTCCCAATCGCAAAGATTGCTGCAAAGCTAGCAGTTGGCTACACCTTAGATGAGTTAAAGAATGACATCACCGGTGGTGCTACCCCAGCGTCATTTGAGCCGTCCATTGATTACGTCGTTACCAAGATCCCACGTTTTGCATTCGAGAAATTCCCGCAAGCGGATTCCCGTTTAACCACGCAAATGAAATCAGTGGGCGAGGTAATGGCAATTGGTAGAACATTCCAAGAGTCATTCCAAAAAGCATTACGCGGTCTTGAGGTTGGTGTTGATGGCTTGGATGAGATGTCTACCGATTTAGATGACATTATTCAGGAAATCGGTGAGCCTGGTCCAGATCGTATTTGGTATTTAGCTGATGCATTCCGTATGGGCATGGTCTTAGATGAGGTTTACAACGAAACTAAAGTTGATCCTTGGTTCTTGGAGCAAATCGAAGAGCTGATTACTATTGAAACCGAACTCAAGCAACGCAAGATTGATAGCCTGTCTGCTGCTGAATTACGCTTTATTAAGCAAAAAGGCTTTTCAGATCGTCGCTTAGCTAAATTACTTGGAGTAGATGCTGCCTCAGTGCGTGCTGCACGCCATCGCTTGAAGGTTGTCCCGGTTTATAAGCGTGTGGATACCTGCGCAGCGGAGTTTTCAACCAATACTGCTTACCTCTATTCCACCTATGAAGCAGAGCATGGGGAGTGTGAAGCACAACCTACAAATAGAGACAAGATCATGGTCTTGGGCGGCGGTCCTAACCGCATTGGTCAGGGTATTGAGTTTGACTACTGCTGCGTACATGCCGCCTTAGCTATGCGTGATGATGGTTATGAAACCATTATGGTGAACTGCAATCCAGAAACAGTTTCTACTGACTATGACACATCTGATCGCTTGTACTTTGAGCCCTTGACATTAGAAGATGTGCTTGAGATTGTGGCCAAAGAAAAACCTAAGGGTGTGATTGTTCAGTATGGCGGTCAGACTCCCTTGAAGCTGGCTTTAGATCTCGAGCGTAATGGGGTTCCTATCATTGGAACTTCACCAGACATGATTGATGCAGCAGAGGATCGTGAACGCTTCCAGAAGTTATTGCATGACTTGAACTTGCGCCAGCCGCCTAACCGTACCGCACGTGCTGAAGACGAAGCACTCAAGTTGGCCGAAGAAATTGGCTACCCCTTGGTTGTTCGTCCTTCCTATGTGTTAGGTGGTCGCGCCATGGAAATTGTCCACGATGGCCGTGATCTTGAGCGCTATATGCGCGAAGCGGTTAAGGTGTCCCATGATTCACCAGTGCTGCTCGATCGTTTCTTAAATGATGCGATTGAGTGTGATGTCGACTGTATTAGCGATGGTCAACGGGTATTTATCGGTGGCGTTATGGAGCATATCGAACAAGCTGGTGTTCACTCTGGTGACTCTGCCTGTTCATTGCCGCCGTACTCTTTATCCGATGAAACGATTGCAGAAATCAAGCGTCAAACTGCTGCGATGGCAAAAGGCTTAAATGTTATTGGCCTCATGAATGTGCAGTTTGCGATTCAGAATGTTGATGGTAAAGATGTAATTTATGTTCTCGAGGTAAACCCACGTGCATCACGTACTGTGCCATTCGTCTCTAAAGCAACAGGTTTACAGTTGGCAAAGATTGCTGCGCGGTGCATGGTTGGCCAGACCCTAGATCAGCAGGGTATCAAATCAGAAGTGAAGCCGGCATACTATTCTGTAAAAGAGGCAGTATTTCCATTTAATAAGTTCCCTGGTATTGATCCAATTCTGGGGCCTGAGATGCGCTCAACTGGTGAGGTAATGGGCGTTGGTAAAACTTTTGGTGAAGCTTTGTTTAAGTCTCAACTGGGCGCAGGCATTAAGCTACCTAAGAGCGGCACGGTTGTGCTAACCGTAAAAGACAGCGATAAACCTAAAGCTGTTGAGGTGGCTAAACTCCTGCACCAATTAGGCTTCCCTATGGTGGCTACCAAGGGCACTGCCGCAGCTATTGAGGCAGCTGGTTTGCCGGTTCGCGTGGTGAATAAAGTGAAAGATGGCCGTCCTCATATTGTGGATTTGATCAAAGATGGCGAAATCTCCCTAGTATTTACTACCGTAGATGAGACCAGGACAGCAATTGCTGATTCACGCTCTATTCGAACCAGTGCCCAAGCAAATAGCGTAACCTATTACACGACGATTAGCGCCGCGCGTGCTGTCATGGATGGTTTAATGGCATCGCAAAATGGTAGTAAAGAGTCTATTGAAGTGTATGGTTTACAAAATTTACACAAGACCCTCAATTAATTTACGTTAGGTTAGAAGCATGAGCACAATTCCAATTACTAAACGTGGCGCAGAGCTATTAAAGGATGAATTACATCGTCTTAAGCATGTTGAGCGCCCATCTGTGATTAATGCTATTTCGGAAGCGCGAGCACAAGGCGACCTCTCTGAAAATGCGGAGTACGATGCCGCTAAAGAAAAACAAGGTTTTATTGAAGGCCGCATTCAAGAACTTGAAGGTAAGCTGTCTGCTGCTCAAATTATTGATCCAGCTACTCTAGACGTTACTGGCCGAGTGGTTTTTGGAGCCACGGTTGATCTTGAGGATTTAGAAGATGGCACCAAGCTTACTTATCAAATCGTGGGTGATGATGAGGCAGATATTGAGTCTAATAAAATTTCAATTAGCTCGCCCATTGCTCGCGCCTTAATTAGCAAAGAAGAGGGTGATGTTGTTGTAGTTCAAGCTCCCGGTGGTACTCGTGAGGTTGAGATCCTAGCTGTTCGCTACATTTAGTCATCCCATATTCATTTCGATGACTGCTTTGAATAATCCCACGCACCATGGGGCTCAAAGACTCTTTATTTTGATTGCTGGATTATGGGTAGGCAGTCTTTTGACTGTCGGTTATTTGGTTGCTCCAGCAGTTTTTTCTACCATGACCGATCGACAAGCTGCCGGAATGGTGGCCGGTACTATTTTTGCAATAGAAGCTTATTTAAGTTTGATTATTTGTATTGCTCTGATGGTGCTCGCCAATCTTTTGGTAACTCGTGGTCTTAATCAATATCGACTAGTTCGTTGGTTACTTTTGGTGATGCTCTTGTGTTCTGTTGCGGCTGCCTTTGTCTTTATTCCCTGGATGAACTCGCTTCGAGATAATGCGCTGGTACAAGGTATGCCAGTGATGCTGTCGCCTTCAGCGGGACTCTTTAGTAAGCTGCATGGCGCATCAAGCATTATCTTTATGATCCAGAGTCTTTTAGGTCTATTCTTGGTTTGGCGTCTTACTAAACAGCATACATAAAAAAACGCCGACTAGCAGCGTTTTTGTATTGAATCTATTTGTAAACTTAAGAGCCTAGAGATTTTTTCTTGGTACTACTCATCCGCACTTTGCGTTTCTTAATAGGTGCTGGCGCAGCTGCAGCTTTTCTATAGCCAGGTGAGGACCAGCCAATTTTTGATTCAGCTGCTTCAGAGCGAAGTACTCGTTTTTTAGGGGTAGCGCTCTTGACAGCAGCTGCTCTTGCAAACGGTGATTTGCTTGCAGCAGAGCGTCGATCTGATCTTTCAGAAGTGCTGGTTCGAACACCAGCTTTGGAAACAGTACGATTTGGTTGGCGCTTCGTGCGTGGTGCTTGTAATGATTTTTTAGTTTGCTTGCTTGACCGATTTAGATTGGCAAATGCTTCATCAACCAGATCCTTTGGTTTCCAGAGCACTAGTAATTTACCAATGTGTTGAACGGGAGCGGCATCCAGTTTGTCGCAGAGCGCTTCGTAAATAGCAATGCGGGCATCACGATCATCACCGAATACTCGCACCTTAATTAAGCCATGGTGTGCAATAGCGGATTTTGCTTCTTTGATAACAGCAGGTGTTAAGCCATCGCCACCAATCATGACTACTGGACTAAGGTCATGGGCATCGGCTTTGAGAGATTTTCTTTGTGCTGGGGTAATGGTAAGTGCAGTCATGGGCTTGATGATAGAGCATTAGGGCTTGTAAAAAGGCTCATATGCCCATATATAAAGATATTGAAAGATGTTTTACAGCAATTCCTTTTGCCATAGCGGTGATAAACAGGGAAAATAGACGCTGAAAGTGGGTAAGTTGTGGCAAAGAATAAATTTAATAAAAGTTGGTTACAGGATCATTTAACGGATCCTTACGTAAAGATGGCTCAAAAAGAGGGCTATCGAGCCAGAGCTGTGTATAAGCTCAGTGAAATCGATGAGCAGGATCACCTGATAAAAGCTGGCATGACAATTGTGGATCTGGGAAGTGCTCCAGGCAGCTGGTCTCAGTACGCTCGAAATCGCTTAACCGAACTAGGTAAAAATAACCCTCAGATTGAGTCTGGGAAGCCTGATGGCAGCATTATTGCAATCGATATTCTGCCGATGGAAGATATTGCCGATGTCAGCTTTATTCAGGGGGATTTTCGCGAAGAAGAGGGTTTGAGTGCTCTAGAGGCTCTTTTACCTGCCAGTGCCAATGGCAAGGTGGATTTGGTGCTTTCTGATATGGCGCCGAATTTATCTGGCGTTGGGGTCGCTGATGCCGCCAGAATGGCCTTTTTAGCCGAAATTGCCCTCGATTTTGCAGTTGATCACCTCAAGCCAGAAGGGGCGCTTCTCATTAAATGCTTTAACGGCAGTGGATACAGTCAGATTGTGGAATCCTTTAAAAAGGTATTTAAGACCGTTGCCTCAAGAAAGCCGAAGGCCTCAAGGGCGAGATCTTCAGAGATATTCCTGCTTGGAAGAAATTTAAAGCCCCCTAAATAAGTGATAAAAAGTACCCAAAATGCCCAATAACCTCCAAAATAGAGGGGTTTATTAAATAAATATGCCCTCAGCTCTTGAAAAAGCTGGGAGTAGAATCAAATACTTAGATATAGCAATCCGCTTTAACTCCCGGATTAATCCGGCAAAGGTCTGTTTTGAACAACAACATGTTGCAAAAAATTGGTGTGTGGCTCATTGTGGGTCTTGTGCTTTTTACTGTTTTTAAACAGTT
>JBFZCO010000123.1:0-3894 GCA_041307885.1 Burkholderiales bacterium
GGAAAGTGTAAGGAGTGGTATGCCCGTTACATGGCGCTGGCAAACGTATATGTGAAAGATTGGTTTGCCGTCGTTGTTAAAACGCAAGATGATTTTTATAACCTGGTGCACCAATGGTTTACTGCCCATCTTCCTAAAGTGGCTGGCCAGTACGATAAAAGCCCGCAATGGATGCAAAAAGGCATATTTTATTTACCTTGGCTCTGTTTATTCCTGATTATTTTGAATTACTTCAATGTATTTGATAGAAACCCCGTTATTAAGTCAGTGCAAGACCCCAATGTCGTCATTGTGAATGATGACTTACGCAATATGGTTACTGATGGGGCAGTCTATACCGGCTCTTTTGTAGAGGAGCTGCGAGCCTCCGGTCGAGTCGACTTTAATGAGCTCTTTCTCTCGCGCATCGGCGCAAATGTGACTGGGCGCGTTTCTGACATTTTGGCCATCCCAGGTCAAAAGGTAAAGCAGGGCGATATTCTGGCAAAGATTACTTCTACCGAGCTTACTCAATCCCAACTTGCATACTTAAAAGCAAAAAGTGCCAGTCAGTTGGCAGACCAAGCTGCGAATCGTGCCAGGATTCTATTTAAAGAAGATGTGATTGCTTTAGCCGAATTGCAAAAACGGGAGGCAGAGGCAAGTAGTGCGAAAGCAGAGTTTCGCGCTGCCAATGATCAACTTCGCGTGCAGGGCATGGATCAACCTAGCATTGATCGTTTAGCCAAGTCTGGAGTAATCGAATCTATTAATAATGTGATTGCCACCATTCCCGGTGAAATTGTTGAGAGAAAAATTAATAAGGGTCAGGTGGTGCAGCCAGCAGATGCTCTATTTACAGTTGCCGACTTAAATACTTTATGGGCGGTCTCTGAAATTCCAGAGAGCAACTCCTATTTGATTCATAAAGGGCAAAAAGTGACTTTGATCATCCCAGCATTACGTAATTCTGAGGTTACTGGAGTTGTTGCTCATGTTGATTCAATTGTGAATCCACAAACGCGAACTGTAGTAGTCAGAATGGAAGTGCCTAATAACGATGGCTTGATCAAGCCAGGAATGTTGGCCACTATGATGATTGAGAGTAAGCCAACTGAAAGATTGTTGGTGCCGTTAAGTGCGGTAATTCGTGAAGATAACAACGACTACGTTTTCGTTAAAGAAGATGATGAAACATATCGCATGGTTGCTGTGAAGCTGGGTCCAGAGGGCAAAGGGTATCGTCCTGTGATTTCAGGTTTGAAGGAAGGCCAAAATATCGCAGTGAACGGCGCATTCCACTTAAATTCTGAGCGTAAAAGACAGTTGAGTGGTGGTTAAGCCGCATGATTGAGAAAATTGTTCGACTCTCGCTACAGCAACGACTACTCGTAGTCATCATTGCGCTCGTTCTGATGGTGGCAGGTTTGCTCGCTACCAAGCGTTTATCAGTTGATGCATTCCCAGATGTAACCAATGTGCAGGTTCAGATTGCTTCAGAAGCACCAGGTCGTTCGCCAGAAGAGGTTGAGAGATTTGTCACAGTCCCGATTGAATTAGCGATGACTGGCTTACCTGGTCTGACGGAGATGCGTTCTCTGAATCGCAATGGCATCTCTGTGATTACCTTGGTATTTACGGATAAGACTGAACTCTATTTTGCAAGGCAGTTGGTCACTGAGCGCTTGATTGAAGTAGCCTCCAGAATGCCAGTTGGTATTACGCCTGTATTAGCGCCACCATCCACTGGTTTAGGTGAAATCTATCAATACACTTTAGATCATCCTTCTGATGGCGATAGAGAGCTTACGGTAGATGAGCTTGAAGAGCGGCGCACTATTCAAGATTGGATTGTGCGCCCCATGTTGCGTTCAGTCCCTGGAGTTGCTGAGATCAATACTCAAGGTGGCTATGCTCGTGAATATCAAGTATTGGTTAATCCAGAGCGCTTACGTCACTATGAAGTCAGTTTGCGAGAGGTGTATGAGGCGCTTGCTAGAAACAATGCCAATTCAGGTGGTGGTCAATTGCCTACTTATGCTGAGCGTTATCTGATTCGTGGCGTCGGCTTGATTACCAAACCTGAGGATATCGGAAAAATTATTCTCAAGGAGGTCAAGGGTATTCCGGTCTACGTGAAGAATGTGGCTGAGATCACCATTGGCAGTGAAGTGAGACAAGGTGCTGCCATTAAAAATGGTTACACCGAGAGCGTAGCCGGAATTATGCAAATGATTCGGGGTGGTAACGCACGCGAGGTAGTGAACCGGATCAAATTAAAAGTGGCGGAGATCAATGAAGGCAAGTTACTGCCTGATGGTTTGCAGATCGTGCCATTTTATGATCGCACCGATCTAGTCAATGCTGCTATGTTTAATGTGGCTAAGGTATTGGTTGAAGGCATTATTTTGGTCATCATTTTGCTCTTCTTATTCTTGGGTGATGTTCGCTCATCTTTGATCGTAGTAGCCACTTTGATTTTGACACCATTACTTACCTTCCTGGTAATGAACCGTTATGGAATATCAGCTAATCTGATGTCATTAGGTGGACTTGCAATTGCCATCGGTATTATGGTCGACGGCTCCGTAGTCGTCGTGGAAAATACTTTTGCTAAGTTAGGTGAGCGACTAAAGGCTGGTGAATCGAAGAATCGAATTATCTTAGAGGCTGCCACTGAAGTCGGTACTCCAGTGCTCTTTGGTGTGGGAATCATTATTTTGGTGTTTATGCCTTTGCTCTCTTTAGAAGGTATGGAAGGCAAGATGTTCGCTCCCATGGCAATCACTATTGCTATCGCACTCACTATCTCACTCATCCTATCTTTTACCTTGTCTCCCGCGCTGTGTTCATATATTTTGAAGGGCGGTAGCGAAGATGATACAAAGCTCGTGGCTCGTCTGCGCGCACCCTACGATCGCTGGCTTCATTGGAGTCTGGCCAATCCAAAATTGGTTGTCAAAAGATCGTTGATGGCTTTAGCTGCCAGTTTGGTTGGCTTTGTTCTATTGGGTAAAGCATTTATTCCGGTGATGCAGGAAGGCTCGATTACCCCAGTGATTGTGCGCGCACCTAATATTTCTTTAGATGAATCAGTGAAGTTGGAATTTGAGGCGCTCAAAAGAATTATGACGATTCCTGACGTCAAGATGGTGGTGTCTCGTCTAGGAAGGGGAGAGTCACCCGCTGACCCAGGACAGCCTAATGAATCTGATCCGATTGTGACTCTCAAGCCCTTGGGTGAGCGAAAGTTAAGTCAAGAAGAAATCGCTCAGGAAATTCGCGATAAGTTAAAAACACTCCCTGGTATTGAGTTAGCGATTTCTCAACCGATTGCTGCTCGTGTGGATGAGATGGTTTCAGGTGTGAGATCGCAGGTGGCGATTAAGATTTTTGGTGACGATCTAGCGACCTTGAAAAAAATTGGGGCACAAATTAGCCAGATCTTGACCAAGATGAAAGGTAGTAATGACTTGCGTATTGAGCAAGTATCAGGACAAAATTACCTCAACATCAAAATTGATCGCGATGCTATCGCTCGTTATGGCATTAATGTATCCGATGTGAATGAAGTTATTGAAACTGCCATTGGTGGTAAGCAAGCGAGCATCGTTTATGAGGGGGAGAGACGTTTTCCTCTGATGTTGCGTTATCCAGCGCCTTATCGGGATAGGGTAGATGCGATTGAAAATATCATCTTGCATTCCCCAAATGGTGCGCAAGTATTAATGCGGGACTTGGCAGAAATTTCCTTAGTGGATGGCCCTGCACAAATTTCTCGTGAGGCGGGTAAGCGCCGTTTGGTAGTTGGGGTGAACGTAGAAGGTCGAGATTTAGGGGGTTTTGTTAAGGAGGCGCAAAGCTTGATAGCCAAGCAGGTTGAATTACCTGAAGGCTACACCTTAGAGTGGGGCG
>JBFZCO010000124.1:0-7220 GCA_041307885.1 Burkholderiales bacterium
CATGAATATCGAAGAGAAATTCGAATCAATCGTATAAGTGGTGAGTGGACTGAAAAGTCAAAAAGGAAAACTTCATGGAAGAATGGCGATTGGTTGACAGATGACAACAGCACCTATGGAAAGTGTCAAAAGGGTACTCAGAAATTCTAATATATTAGATTACTAAAATATAAAATTCTATTAAAAGTGTAAATTCTCCCCATGCTCTATCACGAGTCTTTTTCTAGATGACACTGCTACTACAAAGTAAAAGTACTTAATTTTCATCAATTAAGATTGCAATTAACTTCACCTTTCCTGCCTTGAGTTGTTTTGCCTTGGATTCCACTCTCCGAAGGAATAGCATACTTTCATTGACTAGATTCTTCTGATGCAGGAATACATCAATTTCCATAGATTCTTTATGTGGGATTGATGTCGACCTCTTTAGATCAATCATTACTTAGAATTGTGGTTCAATAAGATTCTTGATTTCCACCCTTTTTCCTTTAACCAGTGCTTAAATGTTTTCATGCAAATGACCCGTCTTTAAATGGATCATGACTTATTAAATTCATTAAATTTCACAGCAAGCACTGTCAAAAGTGGTACCACCCCCACCTCTGATACCCACGACGAGGTCGAATAACGCAGTACTTACATGGGTCCTAGAGTTAGAACAGTTGTCCGACCACTTCCCCCCTAGGAAAGAAACCCTTTAAATCGACTTTTGAAGGGTCCCATTACAGATACCAGCGTAACCCCTACCGCCACTCACTGAAATGCTTTGTAGGGGTGAATACAACATCCCTATTGAACCCCAACAGTAATGTCAAAAGTCGTACCACTCTAGGAAATGAAAAAGGGTCCCCGATTGGAACCCCTGAAGGAGACTGGTCGGGGCGAGAGGATTTGAACCTCCGACCACTTGCACCCCATAAAGGTGAATATAAACACAAACAACCTCCATGGGTATCACTTGAGCGCCTAAAAACCTTATAATACCTATGCTGTTGGTATTTTAGCACCCCATGGGTATCCATGGATACCAACTGAAATTCGATCATAAGTGTACCTAAAGTGTACCTATTTGGGGCGTAATGAAACTAACAGATAAAGAAATAAAACAGCTAAAAGGTGGCGCGAAGGAACAAGTTTTAAACGATGGAGCAGGCTTGTACCTGCGCGTATATCCTTCAGGGCGTAAAGAATGGCGCTTTCGCTACAAAATTAAGAACGAGGCGAAATGGCTTTTTTTAGGCAGTTACCCACACCTTTCTTTAGCTGATGCCAGACTCAAAGCACACGAAAACAAAGCTCTAGTGAGAGCAGGCGCAGACCCTGCCGTACTAAAAAAAGAATCTGCCCGCGCAGAAAAAGAAGCATTAGCTAAACAAAAAGCCAGAATAACAACCCAAGAACTATTTAATCGTTGGGTGCAATTTGATATAAGTAAGCGCAAAGATAACGGCAAAGAGGTAATTAGGTGCTTCCAAAAAGATATCCTGCCAACCATAGGTGATCTAGCAGTTGAAGATGTAAATAAAGGCCACATTGCCGCAATCATTGACAGATGCCTATCCCGTGGATCTGATCGCATGGCAAAGGTAATCCTGTCACTGGTACGTCAAATGTTCAGATTTGCCCAAGATCGTGACATCATAGAAATTGACCCAACCTCCTCTATAAGAAAACATAAAATTGGTAAGGCAGACACACTAAGGGACAGATTTTTGAGCGATGAAGAAATAACAGCACTAGGTCAAAAAATTGAATCAGCTGGTTTAAACGAAGCAACAAAGCTTGCTATCTGGATTGCACTTGCGACAGGTTGTCGAATCGGCGAATTAATAAAAGCCAGATGGACTGAGATAGATTTAAAGAATCGAGTCTGGCTGGTAACTCCAGAAAATAGCAAAAATGGTAAACAAATAAATATTCACCTATCTGACTTTGCGCTAACTCAATTCAGAAAACTTTCACAAATACAACCGAAAAGCACATGGGTTTACCCAAACCGAACTAACAAAGGGCATCTGGATACCAAAACAATCACAAAACAAATTGGTGATAGGCAAAACTCATCCAAAACACAACTATCCAAAAGAACTAAACATTCGACTGCGCTCCTTTTGAAAGGAGGCAAATGGACGCCACATGATTTACGAAGAACGGCAGCAACAACAATGACCGCGCTCGGAGTATTACCAGACATAGCAGACAGATGTTTAAATCATCTTGAACAAAACAAAATCAGAAGAACCTATCTTCAACACTCATACACAAAAGAGATGGTGGTAGCGTGGGATTTACTGGGTGATCATCTAGTGCAACTCATTCAAAATAATAAATAATTTCGCTGAGACTACCAATGAAAAAAAAGAACTTAGCAGTCATTAGAAAAAGTAACGGCAAACATGTTCCTAACGATTCCAAACATAACAATACCCTACTAAAAACTGACCACCTATTAAGAACAGGCCAACCTGCTGGCATACCAGCAATTCTTTTACAGCAACCCGAGTATCAAAAAAGACTTCTGGAGCTAAAAAATGATCTTGAAGTAGTAGAAGTAAACTCAAGAACATCAAGCAGAGAAGAACTTAGAGATTACTTTGAAAGTGATGAGCTGATGGCTAAACTGGCTATTTGGTGGGAAAAATACCATAGCGGGTACTTTACGATTGAACGGTTTACAGCATCTGTTGCAGATGCCCAAGCAGCTCTACTACACGACAGAAAAAATCAACCAGAAAAAATACTTGCGCTAGGTGAAATATTGGCAAAATCTGCCCCTCAGCTCCTAAACCAAGCAAGAAAAAAACAATGGTGGGAAGCGCGAATAGCTGCGCGAAAAAAGCTTATCAAAAAATAAGTTATTGAAAATGTTAGCAATTTAAAAATAAAAGCTAGAGTTAAGCGACAGCACCACCCTCCAAAATCTATTCTTTAATCTCCGATAAACACCTTGGAGGTTAAATGAATCCAAAAGAAGAAATCCCTGAAGAAGTTTTAGACATTTTCGTACCTTTCATTGGGCACCGGCCCTATTCAGGTCTTGGCGATACAACCGTAGAACGTCGCATAAAAGCGTTAACTTTTCCCCAACCAGTTCGTCTTGGCCCAGGATCTCGCGCTTTTAGAGTCCGAGATCTTCGCGAGTGGCAAAAGGATCCAATGAACTACAAGGCTAAAGCATGACACCGCAAACAAAACGAGCCAGACAGGGTTGCAGCCCGCATCCAGCTCACCTTCCCCATAAATTCGATCTTAATAAGGAATTAACCGTTATGTTACATATAAATTCACAATCAGGCAAAACTGCCTCTAGCTCTAGCAACAATAATCAATCACCATGGATTACCCAGCGCGAGCGCCACATATTTGGCTACGAACTAAGTATTGCAGAAGATCACACTTGCCATTCGTTTATGAAACCACACCCTCTTTTTGCCTGGATTCATGCAAATAAGTTAGATGTAATCTTGTTTGATGTTTTAGCTAAGTTATGTCCACTTCACCCAGTAGTTAGCTATCACGATCAAACAGCTTTATGGCTTTCAAATCCACCGTCGGGTTCTGGTAATACCGTAGGGATCATCATTGGCAGAGATAAATCCAATCGCCTAAGAATCATTGGCACCAATTTCATGAACAGCCCCACTAGATCGAGCAAAAAACCAACGCAATGCATATTTGATGCTTACGATTCCTTAAGCGACAACAACCTGAAAATTTATAGATTCATTGAAAACGAAATCAGTGCAAGAATGACTTCGAATGAAATGAAGATCGCAGCTGCTATTGAACATGAGGCCTTTAAATACAGAACAATGCCGATCTACATATTAGTTATCGACGGTGAGCATTCATATTTTGCAATTGAGACTGCAATGGTCTCTGGAAACTATCCATCAGATATGAGTTATGAATTTGCAGGAGAGCTTGTATGAACCTTCTAGCAAATTACGTTGAGCATGGTTATGCATTAGTACCAATCCCTAAGGGCGAAAAAGGTCCCAAAGGTAAAGGTTGGAACAACCAAGAAAATGTCATTACGGACCCAAAGAAGGCAACTTTAATCTTTGGTAACGTAGGTTTGGCTCATCTTTATTGCAGTCCTTACGTAACCGCAGCGCTAGATATCGATGACCTATCTCTTGCAAGCACTTATTTTAAGAAGCACGGCATAGACCTCCAGGCTTTACTTGATGCGCAAGATGCCGTTCAAATTTCCTCGGGTCGGATAAATCGCGCAAAGCTTTTGTACAGGCTGCCATTTGAATCTAAGCCTATGGAAACAAAACAAATCCAAGATCCAATATCCAAAGATATGGTTTTGGAATTGCGCTGCGCATCTTCCAATGGAAAAACAGTTCAAGATCTTCTGCCACCATCCATTCACCCTGAAACTGGTATCGAATATAAGTGGGCTGGCAAAGGCGATTGGCGTAATATTCCGTTTATTCCGGAGGCACTGTTAAGTCTCTGGGAAGACTTACTCAATGAAAACGGGGTGCAGTCAAAAAGCACTGATTCACGGTCAATTCTGCAGCACTTGGCTACGACCCAAACACTCTCGGATCAGGATATTCAACATTTACGCAGCGCCTTGCTTCATCTTCGCGCTGATGATCGTAAAGACTGGATCAAAGCTGGTCTTGCTTTAAAAAATTTGGGTGAAGTGGGTCGAGGGCTATGGATTGAATGGTCGATGACATCAAAAAAGTATGATCCACTAGACGCAGCTGACACTTGGGATACTCTTGAGCCAACTTCAATTGACTATCGCCATATATTTGCCGAAGCCCAAAGACAGGGCTGGGTTAATCCCACAAAGAGAACCGACTTAGATCCTCCAGCATCAGTTAGTGATAGTTCTGACTGGCCTGAACCTCAAAAGCTACCTGGTGAATTGCGCCCAGTATTGGAGTTGAATCCAGACTGGTTACCTGAGGCGTTGCGTGAGGGCTGCATAGATATTGCAGAACGTTTGAGTTGCCCGCTGGACTACGTCGCCATACCTGCAATAGTTGGTGCTGGAACAGCTTTAGGCAATACGATTGGAATTCTGCCAAAAGAGTTTGATGATTCTTGGGTAGTACATGCAGGTTTTTGGGGTGGCATTGTTGGATCACCTGGCAGCATGAAGACGCCTGCATTGATTGCCTCGCTTAAACCACTTCATCATCTTGAAGAGATTGCTGCAAATGAATACAAACTTGACTATGTACAGTACAAGTCAGACAAAGCAGCATTTGACAAATCGATGGCTGACTTTAAGTCAGGTAAATCTACCGCATTCCCAGTAGAGCCGACCAAACCAGTTAAAACTCGATACATTGTCAATGACGTCACATACCAAGCACTAGGGGAAATTCTTGCTGAAAATCCAAGAGGTATTCTTGCCCTAGCCGACGAGCTTTCAGGCTTATTGCAATCACTTGACACTCCAGGGCAAGAAGCAGCGCGTGGTTTTTATTTATCTGGATGGGGTGGTCAGGGTACCTATACGTTTGACAGAATTACCAGGGACTCTATTACCCTCACCCGCTACCAACTGGCGGTCTTTGGTGGGTTTCAGCCAGATCGGATTAAGGCTTACGTTCGCCAATCTCAGAGTGGCAGCTCTAAAAATGATGGCTTGTTACAGCGATTTCAATTGCTGGTTTGGCCAGACCTTTCAGGAGAATTTAGTCTTATAGATAGGCCAGCTAATAAACAAGCGCTTACTCGGATGTTTCAGGCAATCACCTCGTTGCAGCAATTAAATGCAAATCGCATTACTGATGCTGTTAAGAATAGTTCTGGCGTACAGCTTTTACATTTCGATAAAGATGCTCAGGAGTTGTTCAACAAATGGTATCAAGAGAACGAAGGAATGCTTCGTGCGGGATCTTTAAGTCCTTCAGAACATAGTCACTTTGCAAAATATCGTAGCTTGGTACCTGGGTTAGCTCTCTTATTCCACCTGCTCAACGGTCATCAAGATTTGGTAAGTAAAGACAGCCTGGAAACCGCCCTTCAATTTGCCAAATATCTCAAATCACATGCAAAACGTACTTATTGTTCCGTTAATGGATTGGATTCTGCACCTACCAAGGCCTTAGCCAAGAAGCTTTTAGAGGGCAAGCTAGTAGATGACTTTACACAGCGCAGCCTATTACATAAGGGATGGACTAATTTGTCAAACAAAGATACGGTTGCCCTGGCTGTAAATGCACTAGTCGAGCATGGCTGGCTTAGCGAGCATCCATCTGAAAAAGCAGGCAGAAAAACTACTATCTACAAAATCAATCCGCGCATTTCTGAGGAGTATTTGTAATGGCTGAGTTTCGTGGGTTTTGGAGGTACCCTCCTATTATATTTTTAAGGATTATTTATCTTGCTAAAAACATGGTGGGGGGATACCCACGAAACCCACGAATTGAATATATGCAGTTTTGTTTGCATGGGGTCGCGCGCGCATTATTTTTTACCCTCCCTTTGAGGGGGTTATCACAGTGTAAATATTTGTTTAAGGTTTGACATGCCTCTGCCTTCACACAAATATTCCAAGCGTCCTCTTTGCGGTGCGAAATGTAAACGAACGGGATTATCTTGTAAGAACATGCCAGTTAGCACTAGCAAAAATGGTCGTTGTCGCATGCATGGGGGTGTGATTGGGAAACGTAAAGTATTGCGAGGCGCAGACCATCCGCAGTATAAAAACGCTGGCCAAACAAGGCAGGAAAGGAATGAGCGTAGAGCAAAGTCGCTGATGTTTCAACGGCTAGAGGAAATTGGTTGGCATATTGGTCTATTTGCCGAAGGTTCAACAAAAACTAGGGGTAGAAAAGTAGGTTCAAACCTCGACTTAAATAACAGCAACGATTTAGTTACCGCTCTGAGGCAAAGTGTTGTACATCCTAAATAAAGAAGCGGTCAGGAGACCGCTTCTAATAAAAATTAGAAATTGCCTTTAAGCCCGATTTTTTTTGATATTTGGGCCAGTGAAGTCTTTAACCCAGCAAACATATCCTCTAAAAACTGTCTCACAATCGGTGGGGCCTTATCAGGTGATCCAGAATTAAATGGTGGGCTTGGATCATATTCAAGGTACAACTGCACTGCCCTAGCGTAATCAGGACTTCGCAATAAACCCACAATGCGCAATCCAAAATCAATACCAGCGGTTACACCGCCACCAGTAATGCGATTACGATCTATCACTACTCTACCCTTGGTCGGAATTGCACCAA
>JBFZCO010000125.1:0-4710 GCA_041307885.1 Burkholderiales bacterium
AGCCGTTTTCAAACTCCATCAGAACGTGATCAGGCTTTACTCAATTTTATGAAAGAAATGAGTCGACCTTGGAGCGAGCTCGGTGGTCACGAAGATCAAAGTCAGTGTGAGTTTGCAGAGATTGTCCCAATGAGCGCCAAAAGTCCAGGTGATATTGAAAGACTCTTAGATACATTGGAGGGCTACTTACCTGAGGCGCCCGCTGTTTATGATGGCGATACTTTAACGGATCGCAGTGAACGTTTTTTAGCTGCTGAAATTTTGCGAGAGAAGGTCTTCCGTTTTACTGGCGAAGAATTGCCTTACACCAGTACAGTAGTAATCGATCAGTTCAAGATGGATGGGAAGATGCGTCGGATCGCGGCAACGATATTAGTCGATCGCGATAGCCATAAGGCAATGATCATTGGTCAAAAGGGGGAGCGTCTTAAAAAGATCTCTACCGATGCACGTATCGATATGGAAAAGCTCTTTGATGGCAAAGTTTTCTTAGAGACTTGGGTTAAAGTAAAACGCGGTTGGGCAGATGATCGTGCTGAGCTACGGGCACAAGGTTTAGAGTAATTATTCATGGCCTCGATTCGTGTTGCTGACGAGCCTGCTTTTGTATTACATAGTATTCCTTACAAGGAAACTAGTCTCATTTTAGATGTGTTTACGCGGCAATATGGCCGTATGGCGCTGATTGCTAAAGGCGCCAAGCGACCGCACTCAACACTACGTCCAGTATTGCAACGCTTTCAGCCCTTGCTAGTTTCCTGGAGTGGTAAGTCTGAGCTGCGCACCCTCACTAAGTCTGAATGGGTCGGCGGTACCCCTTCCTTGGTGGGAGATGCCTTGCTCTGTGGTTTTTACTTGAATGAGCTACTAGTGAAATTCTTAGCGCGTGAGGATGAATACGAAAAGCTCTACGACCACTACACTGATACTATTTCTGCATTATCCAATCTTGAATTTGAATCTAAAGGCTTAGAAGAGATTCTGCGGCCCTTCGAATTGACTCTGCTTCAAGAGACTGGCTATGCCGCTGCGCTGGATCGCTGTGTTGAGACTAACAGCGCTCCAATCTCAGAGGAGCAATATGTCTATCAGCCTGAGCGTGGTGTGAGGCCTGCTCAAAGTGATGATCCAGGACATTGGCCCGTTCTTAGTGGACGATCACTATTGGCGATTGCAGTAGGAGACTTTTCTGATCCAGATACCCTTTCTGAGAGTAAACAACTGATGCGCTTCTTGCTTGGTCTGCATCTTCAGGATCAAGTCTTAACAACGCGTCAAATTTTGATTGATCTCAAGAAAATCTAGTAACCTACAGCAATGACTAAGTTAGAACTCGGTATCAATATTGATCATGTGGCCACTTTGCGAAATGCACGTGGGACTATCTATCCAGATCCGATCAAGGCAGCTCTTTTGGCTGAGGAAGCAGGTGCTGATCTGATTACCTTACATTTACGTGAGGACCGTCGCCATATTAAAGATGCAGACTTATTGGCAATTCGTCCACTCATTCAGACGCGTATGAATCTAGAGTGTGCTGTTACCCCTGAAATGCTTAATATTGCTTGTAGAGTTCAACCTCACGACGTTTGCTTAGTTCCTGAAAAACGGGAGGAGGTGACAACTGAGGGTGGATTAGATATTCTTGGATACTTTGAGGCTGTAAAAGCAGCCTGCACCCAACTGAAACATGCCGGTATTCGAGTATCACTCTTTATTGATCCAGATGAAAAACAAATTCAAGCAGCGAAGGATGTTGGCGCTACTGTTGTAGAGCTCCATACCGGACGCTATGCGGATCTTTTAGGTGAGCAGCAGGCACAAGAACTTGAGCGCATTCGTCAGGCTGCTCAGTTTGGTAAAAGTATTGGTCTACGAGTAAATGCTGGTCATGGTTTGCACGAAGGCAATGTGATGCCCATTGCTGCTATTGAGGAACTTTCTGAGCTTAATATTGGCCATGCTATTGTTGCAGAAGCTTTATTTAAGGGCTGGCAAAAAGCAATTGTTGATATGAAAAACCTCATGGCTCAAGGTCGAGCAAACTCTTCAAAGTAAAGAGCGATACATGATCATTGGTATTGGTACAGACATTTTGCAGATTGAGCGTCTTCAGGCTGCCTATGATCGTACGCAAGGACGCCTTGCTGAAAGGATCCTCGGGCCAGATGAACTCATCATATTTAAACAGCGCTTAGCCCGCAATCACAAGCGTGGTATTGCTTTCTTGGCAACACGTTTTGCTGCGAAAGAAGCCTTTTCAAAAGCGATTGGTTTGGGTATGCGCATGCCGATGACTTGGCGTTCATTACAAACTTTAAATGAGCCTTCTGGAAAACCAGTCACCTCCTATCTAGGTGCTTTAGCAAAATTCATGCAAGAAAAAAATTGGGAAGCGCAAGTTACAGTAAGCGATGAGCAAGACATGGCCATTGCCCATGTAATCATTACGCAAAGATAAATTAAAAATAGAATTACACCATCTATATATTGAGGAAGAAATGAGTAAGTCGACTATGAACCCAGGGCCAATTACTTTAGATGTCGTTGGCTTGGAGTTAAATGCAGAAGATCGTCGACGTATTTTGCATCCCCTGACAGGCGGAGTCATTCTCTTTGGTCGAAATTTTGCCAATCGCAAACAGCTGTCTAAACTCACTGCTGAGATTAAAAAACTGCGCCCCGATGTATTGATCTCCATTGACCATGAAGGTGGTCGTGTGCAACGCTGCAGGACGGATGGCTTTACCCATTTACCCCCTATGCGTAAGCTTGGCGAACTCTGGAGCGCTAAAAATAAATTCACTGGTAAGTCAAAATATGCTGCCGAATCGGCTGCGCAAGCGATGGCCGCGGCTACAGCCTGTGGTTACGTTCTAGCAGCTGAATTGCGTGCCTGTGGTGTCGACTTTAGCTTTACTCCTGTACTCGATTTGGATTTTGGACGAAGTGCTGTCATTGGTGATCGTTCTTTTAGCGGGGATCCGCAGATCACCTTCGCTTTAGCCAAGAGCCTGAATGAGGGCTTACGACTGGCTGATATGTCGAATTGCGGTAAACATTTTCCTGGTCATGGTTGGGCTGAAGCGGATTCTCATGTCGCCATTCCAGTTGACGAGCGCTCTCTCGAAGAAATTCTGAGTTGTGATGCTAAACCCTATGAGTGGTTAGATCTAAGTCTAGCGTCAGTGATGCCAGCACATGTCATTTATCCCAAGGTCGATAAGAATCCAGCAGGCTTTTCTAATATTTGGTTGCATTCTATTTTGCGCGAAGAGCTTGGATTTCAAGGGGTTATTTTTAGCGACGATCTTTCAATGGAGGGTGCAAGCGTAGCTGGCTCAGTAGTGAAGGGCGCAGAACTTGCACTAGATGCAGGGTGTGACGCTGTATTAATTTGTAATCGACCAGACTTGGCTGATCAGCTACTCTCTACACTCAAAGTATCCAAAGCAAAGCAAGCGCAATCTGCAAAACGCCTTAATCGTTTGATGCCTAAGTCAGTAGCATTGTCTTGGAATGAATTGCAAAAAGAGGCTGAGTATCAGCATGCTAAAGGCTTGTTGAAGCAGTTAAATCTAATTCAGTAAGATTTTTCTATTTCTTTGACACTCTTTCCCATTCAGAGATTACAAAGTTTTTAATGCTATACCCCTCTTCTCTAGCGCAAACAATGGTCTCTAAATTGACTGGCTGATAGATTTTTTGTAGCCTTAGTGAGTCACCTTTGGTTGAAAAATTGGGCATCCAAGATCCCCAGAAAAATCCAATACTCTCCAGCTGAAGATAGGCGGTTGCCGCTGCCTCTTGCTCAATTGGGATATCCAAATAAATAGATGCCAGATTGAGAGATTCCAGTTTGGTGAGCTCATGCTTTACTGCAGCGATTAAATCACTGCCAATACGATCAATGGCAATATTTGCTGTCTGGACATTGGAATGAATAACAGTATGAAAGGATGTTTTTCCGTTGGCTGCTATATTGGTAGTCACAATATTGCGCTGCAGATTTAAATTAATTGCTAATGATTTTGTATGCTCGGCGTGTTGCTGTGGCATGAAGATGGTGTGAGGACGGTCATTTAACTGGAGATAAAAAGCCAGTAATGACATGCGAGTTTCTGGATGATTTTCTAGGCCCGTCATTGAGATGGTCCCTGGAGTATCTCCAATAAATAAACCCGTCTCTTTGGCGTTAAAGGTAATCATTTCATGTTGGCTGTAAGGGTGGTTTGTTACGCATTCAGTCCAAAATCCTGGTAGGGATAGTTCTTTTGCGATTTCAATACGCTTTTTAGCCATGATTTCAGCGATATGTTGACCCCTGAAGTTTGGGTCTACCATCATCTTCCCGGCTTCAGGTGAAAGATTATGAGCGCCATCAAAAGTAAGGGCGCAGTGCCCAATAATCTGACCATTACCCGCTTTAGCAACCACCGAGTGCATGAGCTTATTCTCGATAATCTCTTCCAGTTTGCTAATGTCGTACATTACTTTGTTTGGGTAGCTTTCGCCATAGCAACGACGAACGCAGTCCATTAATTGAGGGAGATCAGAAAGATCGAGTCGAGTGATTTCAGGGGGAGTGGTATTGGTCATGATTGGAATATTATGACCTGTGTCGGATAAATAAAAAAGCCCGGAAAACCGGGCTTTTAAACATCAGTAGTGAGCTATTTAGTTAGCGCGGCTACGGTATTCACCAGTGCG
>JBFZCO010000126.1:0-18295 GCA_041307885.1 Burkholderiales bacterium
GTGTAAATATCGCTGTAATTAGCAAAAAAGTTGTAAATTCCATCCCTGATAATCTCGGGAAGAATAAAGCGATATCCAGCAACTATCGGCTTAAGGACATAAGCATCCAGGCCCTCATTAAACTGAAAAACAGACCGGTTAAATGGCTCCCACGGGTCATTAGGTGATGGCGGCACTCCAGCGGGGATGGAAGCACACCCCACTGTAGTTACTACCAGCACCAGTGCAAGACAGCGCTTTAATCTAGCCAGCCAGCTCATTATTTTGCTGCATCCTTGTTTTCGCCTTTATCTTGACCGCTATCAGCAGCCTTGTTGTACAAGAATTGGCTAATCAGATTTTCTAAAACAACCGCTGACTGAGTTTGAGTAATTTTTCCGCCTGCAGCCAACATCTCATCAGAACCGCCAGCCTCAAGACCGATGTACTGCTCTCCCAACAAGCCTGAAGTAAGGATTTTGGCTGAAGAATCCTTAGGAAATCGATAGATATCCTCAATAGTCATCTCTACAGTTGCTTGATAGGTTTTGTCATCAAAGGAAATATTAGCGATTCGCCCGACTACCACTCCCGCACTTTTGACCGGAGCCCGGGGCTTTAATCCGCCAATATTGTCAAAACGTGCTGAAATTTTATAAGTTGGCGCAAAAGAAACGGCGTTCATATTACCAACCTTGAGCGCAAGAAATAAAGCAGCCAACAAACCAATGGCTACAAAAATTCCCACCCAAACATCAATTGCACTTTTTCTCATAAGAGTCCCAGTTTATTCTTTCTAATTGGAAAACATCATTGCTGTTAGCAAAAAGTCCAACGCCAAAACAGATAAGGAAGAAATCACGACAGTACGCGTGGTCGCTTGCGACACCCCTTCTGGCGTCGGCTTTGCTTCAAAGCCTTGGTAGAGAGCGATGAAGGTAACTGCTACACCAAACACGAGGCTTTTTATTAAACCATTACCAATGTCTGAAAACAGATCGACACCACCTTGCATTTGTGACCAGAACGCACCGGAATCGACGCCAATTAAAGGCACACCAACAAAGTAACCGCCCATCACGCCTACAGCAGTAAAGATCGTAGCCAAAATTGGCATCGCAATAATGCCAGCCCATAAGCGGGGAGCAATCACACGGCTCAAAGGATCTACTGCCATCATTTCCATGGCGCTTAACTGCTCACCTGCTTTCATGAGACCGATCTCAGCAGTAAGTGAGGTTCCAGCTCGACCAGCGAATAACAAAGCAGTAATTACTGGGCCTAATTCACGCGTGAGCGATAGCGCAACCAATAAACCAAGCGCCTGCTCTGAGCCATAACGATTTAGGGTGTAGTAGCCTTGCAAGCCCAAAACAAAGCCAACAAATAAGCCAGACACGGCAATGATTACAAAAGAGTGATTACCCACAAATAGAATTTGATCGGATACCAGGCGAGGCCGCTTTAATAAAAAACCAGAGCGCCAAATTACCGCTACAAACATCCGCGCAGCAAGCCCAAGACTTGTCAAATTACGGCGGATAAAAAACCCGAGATCGCCCAAAAGGTCTACTGCCCTATGCAGAATGCTCATTTGATGCTCACTCCAAAATCTTGTTCAAGTGTCTGCCCTGGGTAATGAAATGGCACAGGTCCATCTGGAGAAGCATCTAAAAATTGACGCACAAATGGATCGGTTGAGCGACTTAATTCTGCAGGAGTACCTTGCGCACCAATGCGGCCATTGGCAATGAAGTACACATAATCTGCAATTTCAAATGTTTCCTCAACATCATGAGTAACCAACAAACTCGTCGCGCCCAAGGCATTATTTAGATCACGAATCAAGCGCGCAGTAATTCCTAAAGAAATGGGATCAAGGCCTGCAAATGGCTCGTCATACATGATGAGTGGAGGATCTAAAGCAATCGCCCTTGCAAGAGCAACTCGCCTTGCCATACCACCAGAAATTTGCGCTGGCATTAAATCACGTGCACCACGTAAACCTACTGCGTTGAGTTTCATTAAAACTAATGACCGCAACAAGTCTTCACTTAGATCAGTATGTTCGCGCAAAGGAAAAGCTACGTTTTCAAAAACACTGAGGTCTGTAAAAAGAGCGCCGAACTGAAAGAGCATACCCATACGACGGCGTGCGAGCATGAGTTCAGCAGATGTCATCTTGCCAACATCACGCCCCTCAAACAACACTTGACCGGATTGAGCAACAAACTGACCACCAATTAGCCTCAAGATAGTAGTCTTGCCACAACCAGATCCACCCATTACCGCAACTACTTGTCCGCGACGAAACTCCATGTTGAGTCCTGACAGAATTTGTCGCTCGCCAGGGGCATAGGAAAAATTGACGTCTTTAATTTCAACGACAACTTCACTAGAGGCATCTTTTGTAGTACCCACCAAATTGGACTGGTTGCTATTCATATCCCCAATATTATCGGGGCAAAACAGAAGATCCCATCAAATATTCATCTACTGCTCGGGCAGCCTGACGACCCTCACGAATTGCCCAAACCACTAAGGACTGGCCACGACGCATATCACCTGCAGCAAACACCTTAGGAACGTTGGTTTGATATGCATTTTGGCCATCTACCGTTGCCTTTGCGTTTCCACGTGCATCTTTTTCAACGCCAAAAGCATTGAGAACTTGTTCTGCGGGAGAAACGAAACCCATTGCCAAGAGTACTAAATCAGCCTTAATTTCAAATTCAGAGTTTGGAACTTCAGACATTTTTCCATCCTTCCACTCCAAACGAACACCAATTAACTTCTCGACTTTGCCATTTTTACCCTCAAAACGCTTAGTAGCTACTGACCAATCGCGCTCACAACCCTCTTCATGAGAAGAGGAAGTACGCAACTTAGTGGGCCAATATGGCCATACCAAAGGCTTATTTTCTGTTTCAGGCGGTTGTGGCAATAACTCAAATTGAGTAACGTGATTTGCACCATGACGATTGGATGTTCCAACACAATCGGATCCAGTATCGCCGCCACCAATCACTACAACATGCTTATTGGCAGCTGTAATTTCATTCTTGAAATCACCTGCATTTTCTTTATTTTGTGGAATCAAAAATTCCAATGCATAGTGAACGCCTGCCAACTCACGACCAGGCACAGGTAGATCACGTGGCTGCTCTGCGCCTCCAGAAATCACTACTGCATCAAAATCTTTCATTAACTGATCTGGTGAAACAGTTTTTGTTGAGTAATTTTTTACTTCTGCACCAATAGCTTCTTTACCAACGTACACGCCTGTCTCAAACTTCACACCCTCAGCTTGCATCTGCTCAACACGACGATCGATCAACCATTTTTCCATCTTGAAATCAGGAATGCCATAGCGGAGCAAACCGCCAACGCGATCATTCTTTTCAAATACAGTGACATCATGACCAACGCGAGCAAGTTGTTGCGCGGTTGCCATACCAGCTGGCCCGCCGCCAACTACAGCAACTTTTTTACCGGTCTTGGTCTTAGATGGCTGTGGCTTAACCCAACCATGCTCCCAACCTCTATCAATAATGGCATGCTCGATCGACTTAATACCAACGGCTTCACTATTGATACCCAAAGTACATGCAGCCTCACAAGGCGCGGGGCAAATACGGCCAGTGAACTCAGGAAAATTATTGGTAGATTGCAACACATCCAGTGCATTTTTCCAATCACTATGAAATACCAAATCATTAAAATCTGGGATGATGTTATTGACTGGGCAACCGCTATTACAAAATGGAATGCCGCAGTCCATACAGCGAGCACCCTGTACCTTTGCTTCCTCGTCAGTCAATGCCGCAACAAACTCTTTGTAATGATGCAGTCTTTTTGCAGGAGCTTCGTAAGTTTCTTCTACGCGCTCAAACTCCATAAATCCAGTGACCTTACCCATATTGAATCCTTAGTATCTTTTTCTTAATATCTCGATTGATTAAGTGGCTTACGCAGCAACGACTTTGTTTTGCGCTTTTTCCCAAAGCTCGCCTAATGCGCGCTTGTACTCGGTTGGAAGCACTTTCACAAAACGATCGCGGGCATTTTCCCAGTCAGCTAAAAGCGCTTTAGCACGCTCTGAACCAGTGTGACGGAAATGACGCTCAATTAAACCCTTCAAAATTTGCTCGTCAGTTAGGCGTTCGCCACCATCCTTCACGTCAACAGGTGCATGCCACTGGGACTGGGGTATCTTGGCAATCTGCTCAGCAGAAGGCAATACTTTTTCCAAGGTTGCCATGCTGGTGTTACAACGCTTCTCAAATAAGCCATCTTCGTCATAAACATAAGCAATACCACCACTCATACCCGCCGCAAAGTTCCGCCCTGTTGTGCCCAATACCACTACCGTGCCACCAGTCATGTATTCGCAACCATGGTCTCCAGTACCCTCCACAACAGTAGTAGCACCAGAGTTACGAACAGCAAAACGTTCTCCAGCAACACCATTAAAGAATGCTTCGCCACCAATGGCGCCGTAAAGAACTGTATTACCAACAATAATGTTCTTTGCAGTGTCGCCACGGAACTCATGAGGAGCACGCACAATCACACGTCCACCTGATAGACCTTTACCAACGTAGTCGTTACCATCACCGACTAAGTCTAGGGTGATACCACGTGCCAGGAATGCAGCAAAGCTTTGGCCAGCAGTTCCATTCAACTGAATATGAATCGTGTCGTCAGGCAAGCCAGCATGCCCATAACGCTGAGCAATCTCTCCAGAAAGCATGGCACCAACAGTACGGTTCACATTCTTCACTGGAACAATGAAAGAGACTTTCTCACCACGCTCCAAGGCAGGTTCACTTTTCTCAATCAAGGTATTGTCAAGGGCATTACTGAGGCCATGATCCTGAGTAAGAATTTGATAGCGAGGCACATCTTCGGCTACGTCAGGTTGCGCAAAAATCTTGCTGAAATCTAGGCCATGCACTTTCCAATTTTCAATGCCCTTACGAGTATCTAAAAGATCGACACGACCAATCAAATCATCAAACTTACGAATACCTAATTGCGCCATAATCTCGCGCACTTCTTCAGCGATAAAAAAGAAGAAGTTCACAACATGCTCTGGTTTACCAGAAAACTTTTTACGCAACTCGGGATCTTGAGTCGCAACACCCACTGGACAGGTATTTAAGTGACACTTACGCATCATGATGCAACCCTCAACAACCAGTGGTGCTGTTGCAAAACCAAATTCATCCGCGCCTAATAAAGCACCAATCACTACGTCACGACCAGTTTTCATTTGGCCATCAGCTTGCACTCGAATGCGGCTACGTAAACCATTGAGCACTAAGGTTTGCTGGGTTTCAGCCAAACCTAATTCCCATGGGGAACCAGCATGCTTAATGGAAGACAATGGGGATGCACCTGTTCCACCATCATGGCCAGCAATCACAACGTGATCCGCTTTTGCTTTTGCTACGCCGGCAGCAATCGTACCGACGCCCACCTCAGAAACCAACTTTACGGAAACATCTGCAGCAGGATTCACATTCTTCAAATCGTGAATTAACTGGGCGATATCTTCAATCGAATAAATGTCATGGTGTGGAGGGGGAGAAATTAAACCTACACCTGGGACTGAAAACCGTAACTTACCGATGTAATCAGAAACTTTGCCACCAGGTAATTGACCGCCCTCACCAGGCTTAGCACCTTGAGCCATCTTGATCTGAATTTGATCAGCTGAGCGTAAGTATTCAGTGGTGACGCCGAAACGACCCGAAGCAACCTGCTTAATCTTAGAGCGCAATGAATCACCATCGAGCAAAGGAATATTGGCTTCGACAACATCATCACCCAATACGCTTGCTAAGGTTTCGCCCTTCTTAATAGGAATGCCTTTAAGTTCATTGACGTAACGATTTGGATCTTCGCCGCCCTCACCTGTATTGGACTTGCCGCCAATACGATTCATAGCAATTGCTAAAGTAGCATGGGCTTCTGTAGAGATTGATCCCAAGGACATCGCACCCGTTGCGAAGCGTTTAACAATTTCTTTTGCAGACTCTACTTCATCCAGTGGAATGGCTTTAGCAGGATCTAATTTGAACTCAAACAAACCACGCAATGTCATCTGACGCTTAGTTTGATCATTGATGATGTTCGCGTACTCTTTATAAGTCTGATAACCCTTCTCAGCACCAATGCGAGTCGAGTGCTGGAGTTTTGCAATAGTATCGGGGGTCCACATATGATCTTCACCACGAATACGGAATGCGTACTCGCCACCAGCATCAAGCATATTAGTCAATACGGGATCATTACCAAAGGCGGACTGATGCATACGTAAAGCTTCTTCAGCAACTTCAAATACACCAATACCACCTACATTGGATGGAGTTCCTTTGAAATACTTATCGATGACATCCTTGTTCAAACCAATCGCTTCAAAAATTTGAGAGCCGGTGTATGACATATAAGTGGAGATACCCATCTTCGACATCACTTTTTGCAAGCCTTTACCAACTGCTTTGACAAAGTTCTTTACTGCTTTTTCTGGAGACAAATCTCCAGTTAAGCCTTTAGCCATATCGGCTAAAGTTTCCATAGCTAGGTATGGGTGGATTGCTTCTGCACCATAGCCAGCCAAAAGTGCGAAATGATGTGTTTCGCGAGCGCTGCCTGTCTCAACAACTAGACCAACGCTTGTACGCAAGCCTTTTTCAACCAAATGCTGGTGAATAGCCGAAGTTGCTAACAGAGCCGGAATCGCAACATGTTTTTCATCAATTTGACGATCACTCACAATCAAAATGTTGTAGCCAGAGCGTACTGCATCAGCCGCCTCGGCACACAAGGAGGCTAAGCGAGCTTCAATGCCTGCTTTTTCCCAAGATGCTGGATAACAAATATCTAACTCATATGAGCGGAACTTACCGTTGGTGTAGTGACCAATATGACGAATCTTAGTAATGTCATCGAAATCTAAAATCGGTTGACTTACTTCCAAACGCATTGGAGGATTGATATTGTTGGTATCTAACAAATTGGGTTTTGGTCCAATGAAAGATACCAAAGACATCACCATGTTTTCACGAATCGAATCAATTGGCGGATTTGTTACTTGTGCAAATAGTTGCTTGAAGTAGTTATATAAAGGCTTATTTTTATTAGAGAGCACAGCCAATGGACTATCGTTACCCATTGAACCAATTGCTTCCTCACCATTCATGGCCATTGGTGCCATTAGGTACTTAATATCTTCTTGGGTATATCCGAATGCTTGCTGACGATCTAATAGCTTTGCCGCAGGGCGAATCGTCATTTTTTCATCGATGATGTCGGCCTTGCTTGCGTTCACTTCATCAAGCTTGACGCGCACTGCATCGATCCAACTCTTATAAGGCTTTGCTTTAGAAACGGCATTCTTTAATTCAACATCATCAATAATGCGGCCTTGCTCCATATCAATCATGAACATCTTGCCTGGCTGCAAGCGCCATTTTTGAACAATTTTGCTTTCTGGAATTGGCAATACGCCTGCCTCTGATGCCATGATGACTAAATCATCATCTGTAACGTAATAGCGTGCTGGGCGCAGACCATTGCGATCTAGAGTTGCGCCGATTTGACGACCATCAGTAAATGCCATTGCAGCAGGACCATCCCATGGTTCCATCATTGCCGCATGGTACTCATAGAAAGCACGACGATTATCATCCATCAATGCGTGCTGTTCCCAGGCCTCTGGGATCATCATCATCATTGCTTGTGCTAATGGATAGCCGGACATCACTAATAACTCTAGGCAGTTATCAAAACATGCTGTGTCAGATTGGCCTGGATAAATTAGCGGCCATAATTTTTTTAGGTCATCACCTAAAACTGGTGAACTGATAGCACCTTCACGTGCATTCACCCAGTTCACGTTACCTTTAACCGTATTAATCTCACCGTTGTGAGCAATCATGCGATAGGGATGGGCTAATTCCCAAGCTGGGAATGTGTTGGTAGAGAAGCGTTGGTGTACCAACGCTAATGCTGAAACAGTTCGCGGGTCTTGCAAATCTTCATAGTAAGCACCTACTTGATTTGCTAATAGCAAACCTTTGTAAACAATGGTGCGGGCTGACATTGATGCTACAAAGTATTCTTTGCCATGCTTCAAGTGCAAATCTTGGATTGCATGACTTGCTGTTTTACGTATGACATACAACTTACGCTCAAGCGCATCCGTAGTCATAATGTCACGTCCACGCCCGATAAATATTTGACGAATAAATGGCTCAGTCATGCGAACTGTTGGCGACATTGGTAATTTGACATCAACAGGAACATCTCTCCAGCCCAATACCACTTGCCCCTCTAGTCTTACAGTGCGCTCTAACTCTTGCTCACAAGCCAGACGTGAAGCATGTTCTTTTGGTAAGAAAATCATCCCAACGCCATACTCACCAAAAGGTGGCAATTCAATTCCTTGCTTTGCCATTTCCTCGCGATAGAGCGTGTCTGGAATTTGAATCAAAATTCCAGCGCCGTCGCCCATTAATGGATCTGCACCAACTGCTCCCCGATGATCTAAGTTTTCAAGAATCTTTAATCCTTGAGCAACAATTTCATGGGATTTTTTGCCTTTGATATGCGCGACAAATCCTACGCCACAAGCATCATGCTCATTTTGTGGGTCATACAAACCCTGCGCGATTGGACGAAGTTGAGTATTCATATGTGTAGTCATGGAATTTCCGATTGCCTTTTAGGGCCAATAACTTTTGGAGGATCAAATATAGGTGAATACCCATGCTGATGCAATAAAAATAAAATGACTCTGTCCCATTAAATAGGGACAATTTTAAAAGGATATTCTCGTAAAGGGGACAGAGTCATAGATGAGTAATCACAAACCTGTACTCTTAATGTGATAAATAGCTGCTAAGCCATTGAATTAATTCAGCTTATTTTCTTTGGACGTCCACGATGTCGTATCAAAATCTGATCGGCCTGATTTTTAAAAAGTGTTTTAGCGTAAATATCGCTTACCCAGGGCTTAGATCGAATCAATGCTTCTGTAATTTGTCGATCTTCCCAGTGCGGAGCGCCCTCCTTAACAAATGCGGCCCAAGCCATTTGACGCTCAAAAGGGGTATTACCTAAGCTCCAGAAATGCTGATGATCGACAAGCCAAGACTCTGTATTGCCACCAATATGAGATGAGAAGCTTGTCCATTGGCAATCTTGCGGATTGGATTCAAATCCTACCCTGACAGGATTGAGCTCGATGTATCGCTGGCAACGCAAAAAATATTCTGGGTCTATTAAGGAGGATCGAAAGCGCCCTTCCCAAATTGTTCCAGAACGATGATGCTGTTGATTGAAATACTGGACATAGCGCCTGCCTAAAGATTGCATGGTTTTAGCTAACGAATCTTCACGCAAAGGAGTGATTAATAGATGAACATGATTGGGCATTAATGCAAATGCGTGTACTGCACTACCAAATTGTTTAGCAGCTTCACGCAGCCAGTTTAGATATTGGCGGCGATCAACATCGCTAAAAAAAATGGTTTCGCGATTATTACCACGCACCATCACATGCATTGCCTGACCAGGAATAATGATGCGCGCTTGCCGTGCCATGATGGAGTGAACTACTGGAGTTCGCGAACACCACCATTATTGGAAAATTCAGGAATAAACCAATCTCCATCTACTTGGGTAACTCCCACCGGCACTTCGCGCCCATGCTGAGGTTCATTCTTAAGAGCAGTTGCCATATAAGATGTCCACATTGGTAATGCTAGGCCTCCACCAGTTTCACGGTCACCCAAACTTTGCGGCTTATCAAAACCAATCCAAGCAACAGCAACTACTTTGGGGCTATAACCAGCAAACCAGGCATCATGAGAATCGTTGGTTGTTCCTGTTTTTCCAGCAATATCGTTGCGGCCTAACTTTGCTCTTGCACTAGTAGCAGTTCCGCTCTTAGTAACTTCCTGCAACATGCTATCCATCACAAAAGCAGTGCGGGCATCTAACACTCGTGTGGCATCCACATTTGCTTCAGTTGGCTTTGCTTCGAATAAAACAGTTCCTTTTGAATCCACCATTTTATTAATTAAATAAGGATCAACACGATAACCGCCATTAGCAAATATGCTGTAGGCAGCAGCCATTTGTAATGGAGTTACTGAACCAGCACCCAATGCCATTGTTAGATAAGGAGGATGTTTATCTGCCTCAAAACCAAACCGCTGGATATAGTCTTGAGCATACGAAGGGCCGATAGCGCGAATAATGCGTACTGACACTAAATTTTTAGACTTAGCTAAAGCTGTACGCAAGCGCATTAGGCCATCGTACTTCCCATCATAGTTTTTTGGCTCCCAAGCTTGGCTGCCTGTTTCCATAGAACCGATTGATAGAGGGGCATCATTCACCATGGTGCTAGGAGAAAAACCTTTTTCAAGAGCAGCTGCATAAATAAATGGTTTGAAAGAGGATCCTGGCTGACGTTGTGCTTGAGTAACATGATTGAATTGGTTGCGACGGAAGTCAAAACCACCCACAAGAGACAAAATTGCACCAGTATCGGCATTCATAGAAATAAATGCCGCCTCTACCTGAGGCAATTGGGCTAATTTCCAAATACCATTATCTGCTAGTAGTCGAACAATTGCGCCTGGACGCAAGCGCTTTTTAGGTTGAGTGCTATCGGTCAAAGAGGCATTAGCTAATTTCATACCCTCGCCTTTGAGAGTAATGGTGTCGCCAGTAGAAATCATTACTTGCATCTCTTTTGGTTTTACGTCGAGCACAACTCCTGATTGCAAGTCATCTAACTGTGGGTATGCAAGTAAGGCTTCATCAATCGCTCGTTGACGCTTAATAGGATCTTCTGGGAGCTCAATGAAACCCTCTGGTCCCCGGTAAGCATGTCGAAGATCATAATCAAAGATACCTCGACGAACCGCTCTATAAGCAGCATCTTGGTCAGCTTTTAGAATGGTTGTATAAACATCGATTCCCTGGGAATAAATTGCTTCGCCATATTGCGTAAACAACAATTGGCGCACCATCTCTGCTGGAAAATCAGCACGCGTACTAAATTCATTTCCCAGTCCACGAATATTTAATTCCTCTGCCATAGCAATTTGGTATTGCTCAGGTGTGATGTAAGACAGATCCCTCATCCGCTGCAAGATATATTCTTGACGAATCTTGGCCCGACGAAAATTACTTACTGGGTTGTATGCTGAAGGCGCTTTTGGAAGACCAGCCAACATTGCCGCCTCTGCAATAGAAACATCCTTTAGATCTTTGCCAAAATAAATTTGCGCTGCGCTAGAAAATCCGTAAGCTCTTTGCCCCAGGAAAATTTGATTCATGTAAATTTCTAGAATCTTGTCTTTGCTCAGTTGCGATTCAATTTCCCAAGAAAGCAATACTTCATAAAGCTTTCGACTAAATGTTTTTTCATTGCTGAGGAAAAAATTGCGTGCAACCTGCATCGTGATGGTTGACGCCCCCTGTGAGAGATTGCCGCGTAGATTGGTGAGCGTGGCACGCAAGATACCAACATAATCTACGCCTCCATGGGAATAAAAGCGGTCATCTTCAATAGCCAAGACCGCATTTCGCATACTCATTGGAATTTCAGCAAGAGGCGTTACCTTTCTACGCTCCTCGCCGAATTCACCAATCAATACTTTATCGGCCGTGAAGATTCGCAAAGGGGTTTTGGGGTTGTAATCCACTAAAGCTGAAATTTTCGGCAAGTTGGGCTTTGCAATGAGAAATGCATAACCCAATAACAATGCAACCACTACCGCAAAAACTACGCCAATAATGAGCAAGGCTTTTACAAGGGGGTTACCTCCCGACTTATTGGAAGAAAAATTTCCGCCTCTTTGCTGGCCAGGCTGTCGGTTAAATCGCCGATTAAGTGACGGCTTGTCTTTTGGGGGTAGAGCCATAGAGTCAAATTATAGGACGCTTGAGTCATTTCTCTTAAAGCTCCAAAACCCTTGTTTGAGAAGCAGTTGTTTTCCCTTTTCTTACCCATAAATACAGATTGACTGATCGATATTATTGCCCCTTGGGCAAACAATATGGCATGCCCTCACGTCATATTTCTCCCCAATCATTTGATGATATTTTGAGCGAGCTTGGAGATGATCCAGCCATTCCAGATCCCCATGGAATTCGTAAATCATCACCATCTCCTCGATCCGAATCTCCAAAGTCAGTACACGCAAGCCAGACTCCATCCTATTTAAATAAACTGAATTTGGGTCAAGTCAAAATCGGTCTGCACTTGGCTTTAGGGGGCGTTTGTTTGCTATCTTCTGGCGCACTCTTTTTTACTTTAGAGGCCCATAAAGAGGAGGTTGAACACCAAATTCATGCTCTTCAAGAGCAGGCTAAAGTACTTAAAAATTCACTATCGCTCATTCAAGAGGACTGGGATCAAAATCACGATGAGCTATATACAGCAATAGAAGAATTAGAAGTAAGTATTCACTCAGTTACTGAAAAACCGGCAAATATACCGCTTCAACGCAAGCCTATCACTATTCCATTTGAGTCCGAACTGCGCCAATGGAGGTACTTAGGACTGATCGGGGTCAATGGGGCTGAGCAAGGTTTTTTCCATACTGGTAAGACCACAGTAATGCTCGCAATGAATGATCTTGCCTTGGGTGAGTGGCGCATGACGCAGGTTCAAAATGGCCTTGCCATATTGAGTCACCCCAAGGGAGGCACTATCAATTTCAAGCCCATGAAGACACCGTGAGAGCGCTTAAGATCATGTGGAAATTGAAGCTCCGAATGCCAATGCTCGTGCTGTCTTTATTGGCCCAGCCTGCCCTTGGCATGAATCCAGAAATATCCTCCACTCAAAACACCAAACACCAGTTCATTAGCCTGCAATTTCATCAAATCGAAGTAAAGGAGCTTTTGCAGGTTTTAGCCAAAATAGGCAAAACCAACTTCCTCCTGAGTGAATCCATTGAAGGAAAGATTTCAGTAGATCTCCAAAATACGCCATGGGAAACAGCACTGCACTCCATTCTGGCAAGCCGAGGATTACGGCTAGCCAGAAATGGTGATATTTACTGGATTGGGCCCCATGCTGAAATCCAAAGCTTTCAAAAATTTCGCCGAGAGGATGCCGCCCTTCCCTTTGGCGGTGATCATATCAACAGCCCTCGTCAAATATTGATTGAAGCCCGCATCGTTGAAGCTGACCAGCGCTTTGCAAAGGAGCTCGGGGTCAAGCTTGGATATGAAGCCAATGCCATTGGTGATCATCCTGACCAAAAGGCGAACGGTACGATAGATTTAGCTGGAAGCGGACTCAATGGCTTTCAGCCAGCCACCATAGCTGCAACCCTGCTGACAAAAAGTGCTTCTAGACTTCTTCAAGTTGAACTCTCCGCCCTAGAATCCGAAGGTCAGGGGAAAATTCTTTCCAATCCCCGCATCATGACAGGTGATCAAGTAAAAGCCACTATTGAGCAAGGTACTGAGCTTCCTTATCAAGTGAGCTCTCAAAGCGGCAGCAAATTACAGTTCCGAAAGGCAAATTTACGTTTAGAAGTGCTGCCCAAAATTCATCCCGATGGAAAAATATCGATGTTGGTAGGCATTAATAAGGATACTGTTGGCATGAAAACTGAACAGGGCTATGCCATAGATACCAAAAGCCTTAGCTCTGAAGTGACTGTTGAGAATGGAGGTACAGCCATCATTGGAGGAATTTTTCAAACCACCGAGCGGGAAGATGAGGTGAAGGTGCCACTTTTGGGGGACATCCCCATCATTGGCCCTTTATTTCGTCATAAATCGAAATTGGCCGATAGAACTGAATTATTAGTTTTCTTAACGCCTACTATCTTGAGTAAACACTAATAAAATCGAAGGGTGAACTCTTCATCTACCAATATTTTTCTAATCGGCCTTATGGGTGCCGGGAAGTCTACTGTTGGAAAATTGCTGGCAAAAAAATTGGGGCGTCGTTTTTTAGATGCAGACCACGTTATTGAGGAACGCTGTGGCGTCAAAATTCCTGTCATCTTTGAAATGGAAGGTGAAGATGGCTTCCGCAAACGTGAAGCACAGGCCATTAAAGATATTACCGCTGAGCAAGACATTATTTTGGCAACGGGTGGCGGGGCCATACTGCTTCCTGAGAATCGACAGTTCCTACAGGAAAGAGGGGTTGTGATCTATCTACATGCCAACCCAATCGAACTTTGGCATCGCACGAAGGGTGGCGTAGGTAGGCCTCTCCTGAAAAATGGCGATGCTAAAAAAATTCTAGAAAACTTATATGCTATTCGCGACCCACTGTATCGTGAGATTGCCGATCATGTGATTGAGACGGGCAAGCCCAGCGTCAATCAACTGGTCAATACTTTAATCATGCAACTTGAACTTACCACCTAATTTATTCATGAAAACATTAGAAGTTGATCTTGGCAATCGTAGCTACCCCATTCATATTGGTACAGATTTAATCGATCAACCAAATCTTTTTAATGCTTGTGAGAAAGCAACTTCGATTTATATCGTCACCAATACTACTGTAGCTCCTTTGTATGCAGAGCGTTTAAGCAAGACCCTAGAGAAACTGGGGAAACCAGTTAGAACAATCGTTTTGCCCGATGGCGAATCTTATAAGGACTGGAAAAATCTCCAACTCATTTTTGATGACCTATTGAAATTTGGTGCCGATCGCCAAACCATGCTCGTTGCCTTAGGTGGTGGGGTCATCGGAGATATGACTGGATTTGCAGCAGCCAGTTTTATGCGAGGCATTCGGTTTATTCAAGTGCCTACGACGCTATTGGCACAAGTGGATTCTTCTGTGGGTGGTAAAACCGGTATCAACCACCCTCTCGGTAAAAATATGATTGGTGCTTTTCACCAACCTGCGGCTGTCATTGCTGACTTAAATACATTGAAAACTTTACCTGCGCGTGAACTTTCAGCTGGGTTAGCAGAAGTCATCAAACATGGCGCCATTGCTGATGCCCACTTTCTGGATTGGATCGAAGAAAATGCAGCAGCCTTGTTGGCTTGCGACACTGTTGCAATGGCTCATGCCGTTCTTCGTTCTTGCGAAATTAAATCCGCAGTAGTTTCTGCTGATGAAAGAGAAGGGGGTATACGTGCCACTCTCAATTTTGGACATACGTTTGGCCATGCAATTGAAGCAGGTATGGGTTATGGAGAGTGGCTACACGGAGAAGCCGTAGGATGCGGAATGGTTATGGGCGCCAACCTATCTCATCGCCTCAACTTGATCGCCCAAGCAGATGTTGATCGTCTTACTCAGATTATTCAGTCAATGAATCTACCGACCAATCCACCCAAGTTTGGGGCGCAGCGTTATATGGAGCTCATGCAGGTTGATAAAAAAACAGAGGGTGGGCAGATTCGTTATGTTGTTCTAGAAAAGATTGGCAAAGCGCAAATTAAAAGCGTACCCGATGCCCAAGTTATTGAAACCTTAAATGCAACAGGTGCAGTCTAATTTTCTTCATTTTTCAGTAGACTAATGTTGATTGCTTGCCCTGCTTGGGCACTAGCAAATTTTGATAAATCGCTCAATAACTCTTGGTGGGTTTTAGTATCTAGCCAAATAGGCTTAGACAAAGTTCCGGCCCAGCGATAGTGATATCCGCCAGATTTGGCAGCCACCCAAATCTCATGCAATGGTGGTTGGGTATTCACCACAATGACACTGCGATCCTTAAATCGAATATTAATGACATTGCCTCCTTGGCGCTCAATATCCAAATCAAGGTCCAGCTCATCATCTGCCGCCTCTAAAGCTAGCTCGATCGACTCTAACAAATGAGCTCCTAATTGATGAAATTGCTTGTCATCAATAGTTTCTACGGAGGGGTTGCTTGGCTTCATATTCGAGTCTTGCATGCTATATTCAATCATTCATTTCAGAGATACTCATGATAGCGATTCTTACTAGAACATTCAGTATTAGTCTTCTAATATCCCTTGTTGGATGTGGGGTTAGAGGGCCTCTATTTCTGCCAAACATACCGCCCGTTCCGGCACCCCCCACAGCACCGGAGCCCAAAGGCAAACTCTATCCTCCACCAAGTCCTGCTGAGGTCAACCCTACATCAACTAGCAATGAGAAATAACGCCATACCCCTACCCCACTTAATTGGCTTTACAGAGCGTGATGGCCACTGGTTTGCCGAAGAAGTTCCATTGGCGGACCTAGCTCAGGAATTTGGAACTCCTTTATACATCTACAGTAAAAAGGCGTTAACAGCAGCCTATCAGGCCTATGACAAAGCCTGTATTGATTCGACTGGCAAACGGCGCGCGCGTATTCATTACGCAATGAAGGCTAACAGTAATCTAGCCGTAATTAATTGCTTTAAACAATTAGGTGCTGGGTTTGATTTAGTCAGCAGTGGCGAATTAGCCCGCGCCCTCGCAGTGGGTGCAGATCCTAAAAGTCTTGTTTTTGCTGGCGTTGGAAAGTCTGCTGCAGAGATCGCTCAAGCACTTCAAGCAGGGGTAAAGTGCATTAATGTGGAATCGATTGCTGAGTTACATCAGATTAATCGTGTGGCTACTCAATTGAAATGTCGTGCTCCGATTTCCTTACGCGTTAACCCAGATGTTGATGCACAAACTCATCCCTACATCTCGACGGGGTTGAAGGGTAATAAGTTTGGAATTGCTTATCATGAGGTCCTAAAGACTTACAGAGAAGCCGCTCTTCTTCCACAAATTGATGTTGTTGGAATTGATTGTCATATCGGATCTCAAATTACTACAACAGCTCCCTATCTTGATGCTCTCGATAAAGTACTTGAGCTGGTCACGCAATTAAAAAAAGAGGGTATTGAAATTCATCACCTGGATTTAGGTGGAGGCCTTGGCATTTCTTATGGCGATGACAATCCTCCAGATATTACTGAGTTCACCAATACCTTATTAAATCGGGTTGCTGAGTGCGGCTTTGGGCATTTAGACGTAGTCCTCGAGCCTGGTAGATCATTAGTAGGTAATGCTGGTGTACTTCTCACCCGAATCGAATACCTAAAACCCGGCGCTGAGAAAAACTTTTGCATTGTTGATGCTGCTATGACCGAGCTCATGCGCCCAGCACTTTATGAGGCCTATCACGGCATTGTTCCCGTGCAAACCAAATCCACTGCCAGCGCTACTTACGACGTCGTTGGTCCAGTATGTGAATCTGGGGATTGGTTAGGTCGGGATCGCAAACTTGCCGTAGAAGAGGGAGATCTACTGGCAATTTTGTCTGCTGGTGCATACGGTTTTGTAATGGCATCTAATTACAACACGAGACCAAAGCCCGCGGAAATCATGGTCGATGGTAAAAAAGCTTATGTCATTCGTAAACGAGAAAATACCCATGATCTATTTTCAAGTGAGACCGTACTGCCAGATTAAATATCACATGCTAGTAACAAAAAACCCCGCTTAAATTAGCGGGGTTTTGTTTGGATGCTACGTTACTAATTAACGCAAACCTGCCATGTAATCAGAGACTGCTTTCATTTCTTGCTCTGAAAGTTTGGTAGCAATCGATGTCATTTGGCTATTATTTTTACGAACGCCTTCGCGGAAAGCCAATAACTGAGCAGCGTTGTATTCAGCCCATTGACCGCCCATACGTGGATATTGTGAAGGGATACCAGCACCATTTGGACTGTGGCATGCCGCACAGGCAGGAACACCTTTCGCAGCAATACCACCACGATAGATACTTTGTCCTAACTCAATGGTGTCCTTATTGGTCGCAACCCCTAAGGAAGGGGTTTGCTTAACCAAATAAGCAGAGATATTGTTCATGTCTTGCTCAGTTAAAGCTGCAACCATCCCTTGCATCACAGCATTAGCACGAGTTCCATCTTTGTAATTTTTCAATTGCTTAGTTAAATAGGCCGCATGCTGACCAGCCAACTTAGGCCAGGCTCCAGAAGCGCTTTGGCCATTAGCACCATGGCAACCAACGCAAGCCACCACACCGCGGCTAGCATCGCCGTTGGTATAAAGAGCTTCTCCCGCTGCGAGATCCACTTTTGGCTTTCCTGGTACGACTGGCTTAGCCGCCTCAGTAGCAGGAGCTACAGTTGATGCTGCCTCTTGAGCACTAACAGCGCCAGAAAGTGTGGTTATGGCTATAAAAAAGCCAGCGGCTAAGCCGGAGCTTAAGCTTGTTAATTTGGAGATTTGAGAGGTTTGACGCATTATGTTTACCTTGGCAAAAATTCCTAAAAGTGTTTGGGCCCAACTTTTACAACCTTTTACCCAACACCATGAGATATTT
>JBFZCO010000127.1:0-2615 GCA_041307885.1 Burkholderiales bacterium
CCAGCGATGCGAGAGGGTTCTGGCTTAAATGAGTTTGAGGCACGCTTTCCAGATCGGTATTACGATGTCGGCATTGCGGAGCAGCATGCCGTTACCTTTGCTGCTGGTATTGCATGTGAAGGCTTAAAGCCCGTAGTTGCTATTTATTCGACCTTCTTACAACGTGGTTATGATCAACTCATTCACGATGTCACCTTACAGAATCTCCCGATTGTTTTTGCAATTGATCGTGCTGGAATTGTTGGTGCCGATGGTGCAACGCATGCCGGTGCTTTTGATATCGCTTTCTTACGTTGCCTACCTAACTTGGTTTTGATGACGCCTTCCAATGAGCAAGAGTGTCGTGCCATGTTGACCACTGCCTTTAGGCACGATGGGCCAACGGCAGTTCGATACCCGCGTGGCGCTGGTATAGGCGCTAGTATTAACTCGGCTTTAGACGCACTGCCAATTGGTAAGGGCTATGTCGTTCACGCCTTAGATGATGAAGCGCCACCAAAGAAAAAAATTGCTTTTATCTGCTTTGGTCCACTTTTGTATTCTGCCCTGACTGTTGCCCAAGACATTAATGCTACTGTCGTAGATATGCGTTTTGTTAAACCGCTTGATGAAGAGCTATTGATGTCTATTGCCAATTCGCATGATGCATTAGTCTTTGTTGAAGATAGTGCAATTAAGGGTGGCGCGGGAAGTGCCTGTCTTGAAGTGCTATCTGAGAAGAATATTCAAATTGAAACACTCCAAATCGGTTTGCCCGATGAGTATGTAGAGCATGGCGATGTCAATCTGCTCTTAGATCATTATGGGCTTTCTGCCCAGAAGATAAAGCAGAGCATCTTATCTAGATTTGGATAAAGCATTGCTATCGCAAGATTTGATTGAAGAACTTCCATATCGGGAGTTGTGTACAGATTGTGGCGTATCGCGCACATCTGCACCAAAGCGTTGTGCAACAGCATGTCAATTTATTCAACCTGACTATCCAAAATATGAGCTTTCTGTTCATGGTAGAACTCGTAGATTAGAAAATTCGGATGAAGTGTTTTTTGGCACCTATCTCCAAATGTTTAGAGCGAAATTGAAAAACCCATTGCCAGGCGCTCAGTGGACGGGGATTATCAGTAGGCTTTGTGAGGTATTGCTCGAGACAGGGCAGATTGATGCTGTGATCACGATGAGTTCTGACCCTGCAGACCGTTGGAAACCTATCCCAGTAATTGTGACTAAGGCAGAGGATATGGCGCAGTGTCGAGGCATGAAGATGGGTTATGCCCCGATTATTCAGTATCTTGAGCAAGCCAAAGAGCTGGGATATAAAAAAGTGGCGATGGTAGGAATACCTTGCCAGGTTTATGCCGCCCGATCTCTCGAGAAGGAGTTGGGATTTGAGAAATTGCTGATCATCGGCTCTCCTTGCTCTGATAACACCACAACAGAAAACTTTCATCAATTTTTAGGTTTGCTCAGTGACAATCCCGAGGATGTGACCTATCTAGAATTTAGAGCTGACTACCATGTTGAACTGAGATTTAAAAATGGAGAAGTAAAAACAATTCCTTTTTTAAAGCTACCCCTGAGTACCTTACCAGCAGATTTTTTCCCAACTACCTGTAAAACCTGTGTTGATTATGTGAACTCTTTGTCGGATATTACGGTGGGGTATATGGCGGGTACCGGAGAACAATGGATTATTGTTCGAAACCAAATCGGTCAAGAGATGGTGAATCTTCTTTCAAGTGAGTTATCGCTTGAACCCCCAAAGTCTGCTGGCAATCGTCTAGGTCCGGTAAAAGGCTTTATGAAAAATGTGGAGCTAGCAGCTGGCGGCCTACCGTTGCAGCGAATGCCAAACTTTATGCGCAGTATTTTTGCTTGGGTAATGCCTCGGTTTGGGCCTCGTGGTCTTGAGTTCGCTAAAGCCAGGGTGGAGATGAAGGCGATTGAGTCAGTGATTCATTTACGTAATATTGCACCGCACAAAATTAAAAATATGGTCCCTAAAGCCACCTGGGTTTTGCTGGAAAAATATGAAATACGACCGCTGGATGCCGAAATCAAGGGCTCTAGGGAAAGTACTTAAGATATTTCATTTGAGTAAGACAAAAAATGAGCCTATAACGTAGAGATTCCCATTTATAGGCTCTTAGGCGGTCACAGTGATCTCATCAAGTATTGATTTGAGACTGTGGTCTGATCAGGTGATGTTGATGAATTTATCCAGACTAGTGAGCATCGCTAAATCTAAGATTAGATCTAGCCAAGAAGATTCCAACTTAAATCAGAATCCATCTACGAATAAGCCCAATAGCATTTGGGAAGACTGTCTGGTTTCGAATGCGCCCACTAAGGCTGTATTTAAGAAAAATAATATCCCACATCCGCTGGAGAAGGCATGTACAGAAGAGGAATATCTTGAATCGTTAGTCAAAACGATTGAGAACAATATCCTACCCTTAATTGTTGAGCAGCATTTAGAAACACCCATTTCCTCAGTATTAAAAGCGCCACCAGTCGATCTGATTTCAGAGAAGTCAATTGCGGAATTAACGCAATTGGTGCTTCAGGAAGATGCTAGAACATCTGTGAATTATGTAAAAGAGATGAATGCCTCTGGC
>JBFZCO010000128.1:0-6250 GCA_041307885.1 Burkholderiales bacterium
GCGGAAGCAGACAAAAGACGTGAAGCGAATATTGCCAGTCTGAGGGGCTTGGCGGCCAAAGATGGTGGCACTGGTGGATCAGTTGGTAGCGGCGTTGGCGGTGGCGGCAATGCGCCCCCCGGCTGGAGCGACAAAGTCATTAAAAAGGTGCGTGCCAACATTACCTTTAACGCAGATTCTTTTAAAGGCAATAAGCAAACCATTATTCAAGTAAAACTTGCACCAGATGGTGTTATCTTATCTAGGGTAATGACTTCTAGTAGCGGTGATAGTGCTTGGGACCAGGCCGTCCTCAGCGCAATTGATGCTACTCAAAGTCTGCCAAAAGATGACAATGGTCAAATACCAACTCTGACACCTGAACTCAAACTCAAACCGAAGTAAATTACAAGACATGATCAAATACATCGCACGCACTTTTATCAAGACCCTCTTGTGGATTGTGACCCTGGGCTTTGGTATCGCAAGTCTTCCTAGCCATGCGCAGATGAGTATTGAAATTACTGGTGTTGGGCAATCTCTGTATCCGATTGCGGTGATGCGCTTTAAAGATGAAAGCAAGCTCCCGATTAGCATTACCGACATCATTCGCCAAGATTTGGCGCGCAGCGGTTACTTTAAAAATACTGAAAATGGTAATGCCAGTGAAAGTGATGAAGGTACGCCAAACTTTAAATCTTGGTCAGCTCGCGGTGCAGATGCGTTAGTACTTGGCTCTGTCAATCAAACCGGCGCTTCTCAATTCGAGATTAATTACAAATTATTTGATGTACGCAAATCCATCAGTTTAGGCGGCCTTAATCTCAATTCGAGTGCTGATAATTTACGGGCTGTTGCTCACAAAATCGCCGATGACATTATTTTTAAACTCCTGGGTGAGCGCGGTATTTTCTCAACTCGCCTTTCGTATGTCATTAAAGATGGCAAACGCTTTAGACTCGTGATCTCAGATGCCGATGGTCAGAATATTCGCAATGCCATGGCTAGTGGTGACCCCATCATTTCTCCATCATGGTCTCCTGATGGCAAGAAAGTAGCCTACGTCTCTTTTGAAGATCGCAAACCAGTGATCTATGTGCATGAGCTTGCTACCGGTCGTCGCATTGCCCTATCCAATCAAAAAGGAAACAATAGCGCTCCAGCATGGTCTCCTGATGGCAAGAAACTGGCCATATCCCTCTCTAAGGATGGCAATACTCAGATCTACAGTATTAATTCTGATGGTAGTGGCTTACAGCGATTAACACGGGGTCGCACTATTGACACCGAACCCCAGTACTCACCTGATGGTCGATTTATTTATTTCACAAGCGATCGGGGTGGCCAACCTCAGATATACCGAATGAGTGCTGATGGTGAACAATCTGAAAGTGCAAAGCGTGTGAGCTTTAAGCAAGGCTTTGTTACTTCGCCGCGTATTTCTCCAGATGGCAAGTACATGGCCTACATTGCCAATATTGGTGGGGCATTCCGTCTGTACATCATGAATTTAGCTACCGGGGACACACAAGCCTTAACTGATGGCACTACAGATGAATCTCCTTCTTTTGCAGCAAATGGTAAATATGTTCTCTATTCAACTAAGGTTGGTGGCAAACGGGTATTAGCTGCTGTATCAGTTGATGGCAATTCCAAGCAAATATTGAGTATTCCAGGGTCTGATGTGCGCCAACCTTCCTGGGGTCCATTTATGGATTGAGATGAGTCTCTTTTTAGACTCTTTCTTGCCAAATAGTCACTTTTAGCGTTCTTAGGGGCATAATATTGCTTATCAATAAAATTTATTACCCCATCGTAGGAAAAAAGGAAAGAAGATGACAGTTTCTATCGCACGCCGTGCCGCCACCCTTACCCTCTTAGGAATTAGCGCCTTACTGGTCGCTTGCTCCTCTAGCGTGAACTTAGACGATGTCGACGGCGCCAATAAGGGCAATTTTAGCTCCCAGCCTTGGAATGATCCTAAGAGCCCCTTATTTGAGAAGAGCGTCTACTTTGGTTTGGATGAGTACACCGTTCAAGCTAAGTATCAAAAAATGCTTTCAGCTCATTCAAGCTACCTCAAAGCAAATCCAAAACAAAAAATCATCATCCAAGGAAATACGGATGAACGCGGTACAGCCGAGTACAACTTAGCATTAGGTCAACGTCGTTCTGATGCGGTTCGTAAATCACTCAATCTCATGGGTGTTTCTGATGATCAGATGGAAGCTGTCAGCTTTGGTAAAGAAAAGCCAAAAGCTGAAGGCAACAATGAAGCGGCATGGGCAGAAAATCGCCGCGCTGATATTGTTTATATTACGAACTAATGATTATCTCTTCGCCCTCTTTTAAACAAACGCTCTCACGAGCGTTTTGTTTAAGTGCTACAGCACTTTGCCTGAGCGTATCTAATAATGCTTGGGCGCTCTTTTCTGACGACGATGCACGCAAAGCTATCATCGATCTTCGTAAATCCTTGGCAGCAACTCAATTGGATTTACAAAATCAAATTGAAAAATTGAAAGCAGAAACTGCTGAGCTGCGTGGCAAGCTAGAGAACCTAGAAAAACAAGGCGAAGATATTACGACGAGTCAAAAAACGTACTATCAAGATTTAGATTCTCGCCTGGGTAATTTTGAACCACGCACCATCACCATTGAAGGTGTGAGCGGAATCGTCCAGCCTCCAGAGAGAAAAGCATACGATGATGCTTTAAAAGCATTTCAAGCAGGTAATCTCAAAAAGGCTGAAGAGGGATTCTCGGCATTTACAAAAAAATATCCTACTAGCCCTTATTTACCGTTAGCACTCTTTTGGAGTGGTAATAGCAAATACGCCAACAAGGATTACAGCGGCGCTATAGCCCAACTCCAGAGCCTGATTAAACGCTACCCTAATCATCCACGTGTTCCAGCAGCGATGCTGACACTGGGAAACGCACAGTTGGAAAGCGGCAACAAAGCGGCTGCTAAGAAAACATTTAGTGAAGTAATTAGTAAGTATCCTGATTCTGAAGAAGCAAAAGATGCGCAGAAGCTTATCTCAGCTACTAAGTAAACCTTAATTGTTTTTCTATGTCTAAGCTGTCTGCTGCATTTCAGAACATTGCGCCTCGCACCCCAAATGCACCGGCTGTAATTCTATTTTCCGGTGGGCTTGATTCAAGTACGATCCTGGCCTTAGCAAAAGATTTGGGCTACGCCCCATTTGTTTTATCTGTTGGGTATGGTCAGCGCCACTCATCTGAATTGGCTGCAGCAAAACACATTGCCAAAAAAATGGGAGTCATTCGTCATGAGGTGGTCAACTTAGATCTCACTCGCTTTGGGGGCTCAGCACTCACTGACTCCTCTATCGATATTCCTGTGACCCCTAGCAAAGACAAAGAGATCCCCATCACTTATGTGCCTGCACGTAATACGATCTTGCTCTCGCTTGCGTTGGGCTGGGCAGAATCATTGGGTGGCCTTGATGTCTTTTATGGTGCGAATGCCGTTGATTATTCTGGCTATCCTGACTGTCGCCCTGAATATGTCGCCTCTTTTGAAACGATGGCAAATCTGGCAACGAAAGCGGGGGTTGAAGCCCTTAATGATGAAAATCGCTTTCGAGTACATGCTCCCATCATTCATATGAGCAAGGCAGAAATTATTCAACTCGGAACTACCTTAGGGGTTGATTATTCCCAGACTGTTTCTTGCTATCAAGCGAATGATTTGGGTGAGGCTTGTGGGCAATGTGAATCTTGTCGCCTAAGACAAATTGGTTTTTTGCAAGCAGGCCTGCCAGACCCAACACGCTACCAAAAGAAATAATTGAGAAAATATTCTCATTGGCCTGCAGCCTATTGATGAGATTTATTTCGTTTGTGTCTCTAACATCCGCGCAACATAACGCGCAATCAAGTCAACCTCAAGATTAACGCGACTACCCACCTGAAGATTACCTAAAGTAGTATTTTCCAGAGTATGGGGAATGATATTGATATTGACGATGCAAGCTTCAGCAGTATCTTCCGTTAGGTTCACAGTCAAAGAAACCCCATTGACCACAATAGATCCTTTGTAAGCCAAGTAAGGAGCTAATTCTTTTGGTGCTTTGATCCTAAGAAGCCAAGAGCCATAGGCATCTTGAGCAACGGCGGCAAAATGCATAACAGTGCCAACACCATCAACGTGGCCACTCACTAAATGTCCGCCTAAACGATCATTTAAACGCAAGGCTTTTTCAAGATTCACTGGGCCGAGTTGATCCAAACCGACAGTCTTATTTAATGACTCACGTGAAATATCTAACGCAAAGGTATTGGCAGTCAATTCTGTGGCAGTCATGCATGCCCCTTGAATTGCAATACTATCGCCGAGCGCGACATCATCAAGATACCCAGCGGGAACCTCAATTAGTAAATGCATGCCATCGCCCTTGGCTTGCGCATGCTGAATTTGCCCAACGGCGGTAATGATCCCAGTAAACATCTCGCTATTTTAGGCGGTATTCAATTTTTTCAGGCGAACTCGCAAATCAGGTCCCAAGAGGCTTTGATCAATGAACTGCCATTCCCGCCGCTCCGCTAAAGATGTCAACGGTGAAATATTAGCCATACCAATGCCATCACCCATGACAAAAGGTGCGTAATAGAGAAGTAACTCATCAACGCAATCTTCTCTCAATAAAGAACCATTTAATTTAAAGCCAGCCTCCACATGAATTTCATTGAGATGTCGCTCTTGAGCTAAATAGGCAAAGAGTTTTGGAAGGTCTACCTTGCCATAGGAATTCGCCATAACGACAACTTGCACGCCCAAGTCCTCTAAAGCCTTTGCCTTTTGCTGATGCGCTTGAGAATCTAATGAAGCGCACACCAGAATAGCGCCAGATTGATCTAGGTTCTTCAAGACTTTTGCATTTAAAGGCGTTTCCAATTTGGAATCGACAATGACTTTCCAAGGCTGTCTTTCTGTAATGACATCTCGCACGTTCAGTGTTGGATCATCTTCTTTAACCGTACCTACACCCGTCAAAATTGCGCAAGCCTGAGCCCGCCAGTGGTGGCCATCTGCCCTAGCGAGCGAGCCTGTAATCCACTGGCTTTGTCCATCTGGCAATGCTGTCTTACCATCCAAAGTGGCAGCAATCTTCATACGCACCCAAGGTAAACCTTTGGTCATTCTAGAAATAAATCCGGGATTCAACATTTTGGCTTCGGGTTCTAACAAGCCGCAACGTGCATCAATACCAGCCGCCTTGAGCCGCTCTAAGCCCTTACCTGCGACTAAAGGATTAGGATCAGACATCGCAGCAAAAACGATTGCGGGCTTGGCAGCTATCAATGCATCAACGCATGGGGGTGTTCTGCCAGTATGGTTACATGGCTCCAAAGTAACGTATACCGTAGAGCCGGCTGCATCAAAACCATTCGCCCGCACATCGGCTAAAGCTTGCACCTCTGCATGGTTGCCGCCCACTCGTTGTGTAAATCCACGGCCAATGACTTGGCCGTCTTTTACGATGACGCAACCCACCCTAGGGTTGGGGTTAGGCAAATATAAGGCTTGCTGAGCCTGGGCTATTGCCTGGCTCATGAATTGATGGTCGACTGCGCTGTACATGGGTCTATTAAAACCGATTGTTGGCAAGAGGGGCAAATTTACCTACAAGACTTACTATCTCTGCTGGGGTCACATATTCTCCAGCGGCCTCCGCTACCTAAAATCAGGTGTCGCTCCAATTGAGAATCCAGGTCATGACCCAAAATCAAGCGATTGGCCACAAAGCCACCTTGCGCTGACTTAGCTGCACCAGCTGCATTAAAAGTAATGCCTCGCTTAGACGAATGGGGATCAAGAAATTGCTTACCACCGCCCTTAAAGTAGATTGGCGTAATCCTGCCTTGAGATATCCAGTTGCGCTCTATACAGCCAGGGCTATTTTGCACGGGTGCGCATCCACTTTTGACAATCCAACCGTCACCCCAATGATTTTCAGAGATCGGGGCGATACGCACAGACATGCCCAGGATCAATGCCTGAGTTCGCGCAAATTGCGCGTGCGCAATAAACCTCCTAGCAATAAAATCAATCTCACGAGAGGCTATTTGCTGACCAATTAAAGGCATGGTGAGCGTGAGCATCGTTGCTATGATCGCTACTACGGCCATCAGTTCTAAAAGACTAGTCCCATCCTCTTGTCTTAATGTTTGATTTAACAAAGTCAAGTTAATCAAACTTTTGCCGCCAACTCAAACGACTGGTGAGGTGAGTCCGATCATCT
>JBFZCO010000129.1:0-3017 GCA_041307885.1 Burkholderiales bacterium
GTGAATGCTAGCTTTGACTGGGATGATGTGGGCTCATGGGATGCAATGGCCAAGCATTTTCCTGAAGATGAAAATGGCAATGCCGCAGAAGGTAAGGCAATCTTTGTTGATTCAAAAAATAACTTTGTATTTGGACGTGAGCGTCTCATTGCTGCAGTGGGTTTAGATAACCTCATCATTGTCGACACACCAGATGCTTTATTGGTGAGCGCGAAAGGAAATTCACAATCAGTCAAGAAAGTTGTGGACTCCTTGAATAAAGATAAAGATGAGCGCGCAACTTATCACAGCACTGTGCATCGCCCATGGGGCACATATACCGTGATTGAAGAAGGTCCTGATTACAAAATTAAGCGCATCGTAGTTCACCCGGGTGGCAAGCTATCCCTGCAGATGCATCACCATCGCAATGAGCATTGGGTTGTCATCACTGGCAAAGCAGAAATTGTAAATGGGGATAAAGTGCTGCATCTTAATGCTAATGAGTCCACATATATTCCGAAAGAAACTCAGCACCGCCTCACCAATTTAGGTGATACACCGCTAGTCATCATTGAGGCTCAAGTAGGTGATTATTTAGGTGAAGATGATATCGTCCGCTTTGAGGACCAATATGGCAGAGCTTAATCGGGCGACTTGCTCGATTAAATCGACTCTAGAATTTTCTTAACTGCTTGATCAACCCCAATCGGGTTACCACGTACTTGATTGAGATTTTTTTGCTGCCAATCAAGCCAAATTTTCTCGAACGTTAAGCGCAGGCTTGTAGCATCGCTGCTAACGCTGAGGTAGCCATTTCTTTCGCTGACTAGTTGATCCAATTGCGGATTGCGATGGGTAATCGCCCAAATAGGGCGAGCAGCCCAAAGGTAATCATAGAACTTCGATGGAATGTATTCAGCACACTCTTCACCCGTCCCATGTAATAGGATGAGAATATCTGCTGTCTGCATCTTCTCAATGACACGCTCGCGACCAGATAGTCCAGTAAGGGGATCTTTTTCAAGGCGCCCATGTGCTACTAAGACATCCTCAAACCCAAATTCCTCAATGGCCTGTAGAGTGTATGAATCAAGCGGTGCACCATATGCATGCACACGAACGCAATCACGAGCTTGTGGGAACTTTTTCATTAAGTCATGCAGTGCTCGCAAGATGATCGATAGGCTACGGTCTTTTGCTAAAGAACCAAAATGACATAAATTAAGATACTCAGAATATTGATGGGTAACCTTACCAGCCTCACCACCCGGAGGCTCAGCACCTGGCATAACAACAAAGCCTTTGGCATTGCCAACGGTATTGAGATTGGGGTTACGTAACTTTGCATAATGCAATGCGCCATCTGTAAACCACCATACTGTATTTGAAAATCGAGTGAGCTGATTTTCTAAATGATGTCTAAAACGTGCGTCTCGATTTTTGGGTTTTTCAAACCCAGGGTCTTGCGGATCTTTACGAATGACTAAAGGATCATGCACTTCTGAAATAAGCTCAATACCAGTAGCACGCTTAAGCCATACCCCAGCTAAATGAGCAGACCATGCACTACCAACAGAAAATACAACATCGACTTTTCCAGCGCGGATGAGTCGCCAGCCATGGAAAAATGCTGGTAAGGCCCAAGACCACTGACTTGAATATCCTAAGATCAATTTCTCAATCGCAATAAAAGGTGCCAGTAAAAAGGATACTGTTCTGGTAGTGAGCTTATAAAAAAGCCCGCGCCCATATTGATTAGCTACCCAATGTCGAAAATCAAAACGAAATCCTGATGGGCCCCACGCGATGAACTGATGGTGAGGAAAGCGTTGATCTTTGATTCCAGTAATAGCGCTAAAGACAATAGGCTCAACACCAGCCTCTATTAAGTAGGGGATCTTATCTGTAATCGTCAGACTCGCAGCACGCCCATCCATATTGAAAGCATGGGTCAAAATTAACCAACGTTTTTTTTCAGTAAGGTGAGGAATGGTTACCACGCCAGGGGTGTCTGCTGTACTCACAGATAGTGATCCGGTAGGAGAGTTAATTGCCAGCAACGATAGACATCACTGCCATGCGCACTGCAATACCAAATGTAACCTGATTGAGAATGACAGATTGGGGTCCATCTGCAACTACTGAATCAATTTCCACACCACGATTCATGGGGCCAGGATGCATCACAATTGCATCTGGTTTGGCCAATGCAAGACGCGTGGGATTTAACCCATATTGCTTAAAGAATGCATCACCTTCAGGGACTTGTCCCGCCTCCATACGCTCTTTTTGAATGCGTAATGTCATCACTACATCAACGCCTTTAAGCCCCTCTTCCATACTATGAAAGACCTTGACTCCCAGCATATCAAGGTCACTTGGCAATAAGCTTTCAGGGCCAATTACCCGAATATCCGAACAGCCCAATGTTCTTAAGGCAGATATATTCGATTTGGCCACTCGGCTATGAACGATGTCACCAACAATGGCAACCTTTAAGCCACTAAAGTCTTTTTTGAAGTGGCGCATCGTATACATATCCAATAAACCTTGGGTTGGATGTTGATGGCTGCCATCTCCCGCATTGACTACATGCACATGTGCTGGCACATGCTGAGCGATCTCAATTGGAGCTCTGGAAACGCTGTGACGAACAACAAAGATGTCGGCTTGCATCGCTACCAAGTTATCAATCGTATCTAATAGACTTTCACCCTTCGCTGTTGAGGATGTAGAAATATCTAAATTAATCACATCTGCAGACAAACGCTTGGCAGCAATTTCAAAGGTAGTCCTAGTACGTGTGGAGTTCTCAAAGAAAAGATTGAAAACACTTTTGCCTCGTAAAAGGGGAACCTTTTTTACTTCTCTTGCAGGATCAGTGACACTCACGAACTGCTTGGCAGTATCTAAAATATGTAGGATTTGCTCCTTAGGTAAGCCTTCCAGAGTCAATAAATGGGTTAATTCTCCCGCAGAGTTAAATTGATTTACTGGACTAATAATTGCTTTGTTCACATCAGTCATTATTCACG
>JBFZCO010000130.1:0-5838 GCA_041307885.1 Burkholderiales bacterium
AATCTGAATTCCAAGATATGCCCCCACTTTGCGCCACATCCAAGCGCCACCACTACCATGGGCAATTTGATACTTGAATGAAATCCAATCATTGACCCAGTTCCAATAAAGCACTGGACTAATCAACATGAGGGCAATCACTGCGGCAAGCCAAAATCCGATCTTGCCAATCCAAGACTTTTGAGGGTGTACTAAAAAAATGAGCAGGAGGGCTAGGGCTGTAAAAGCAGCGGTATATTTACTCAGCCCTGCTAAGCCTAAGAGTAAGCCAGTGAAGATCCAATCATTAGTAGAGAAAGATTCTTTTCTAAGCCATCGCAGGGCCATCATCATGAGGCCTAAACTCAGGGGTGCTAACAGGGTGTCCGGCAAAAGTCCGATAGCCAACACATGCGGTAATGGTGCTGCAACAATTGCTAATACAGCCATCAAGCCACATAAATTAGCCGAGGGGAGTGCCGTATTTAAGTAGCCAGTATTTCGACCTTGCATGAGAGCATGAACTTCTAAGGTGACCTGATAAACCAGATAGACTGAAATGATCCAGAGTGCCTCAGGTATTAGTCTGATAATGCCTTCTGCCGAACTCAGACTCACCAAGGGCCATTGCACCCAACCCACAAGGGGAGGGTGATCAAAATAACTCCATGCTAGGTGCTTAGCATACAGTGCGTAATGCGCTTCATCGACTGAAAACTCGATAGAGAAGCCCAATGCAAGGTGTACGAGAGCAGCAATGCCAACACTGATGATGGCCCAGCTTGATGGGGATTGATGACGCATTAGGTGATTTTAGACTGAGTCGATTCATTTTTATCGATTCTTTGGGACAATCGAATCATGTTGAATAAAACAACTCTAGTTCTATGTGCCACTGCTTATTGCTTGTTTGGTTGCGCAGGATTGACGGGCAACTCACTTGAAAACGAGTCTGGTCAAGCTTTTAACATCGATCAATTGCCCGCTCAAGAAGAGTTGCCAAAGTTTTCCAGTGAAAACCCACGCAGCGGCATGCCTCAAGGGTGGCATTTTTATCGTATAGCTCCGTTTAAGAAAAATACAGTCTATCGTTTAGAAAACTACCAAGGGCGCACGGTATTAGCTGCCAATTCCAACAAATCAGCATCTGGACTTGCGGTTAAATTGCAACCCAGGTCAGCGCAAAATTTATGGCTTCAGTGGGAATGGAAGGCGGTCAGAGAGATACCTCAGGCTGATAATGAACAAGGCCAGCAAGACGACGCACCACTTCGCATTTTGGTTGCCTTCGATGGTAATAAATCCAAGTTACCTTTAAAAGAAAAGTTGACCTTTGAGATGGCTAATCTCATCAGTGGCCAAGAGATGCCTTATGCCACGCTGATGTACATTTGGTCAGGTAAAAATTCAGTAAATGAAGTTTTAAATAATGCGCATACCTCGAGAATCAAAATGATTGTGGTTGATTCAGGCTGGGATGATATTGGTCAATGGCGTAAGCACGACCGTAACTTAGCGGCAGACTATAAGCTCGCTTATGGAGAGAATCCCGGAAATGTGATTGGGATAGCTTTGCTAACGGATACTGACAATACGAAATCAGAGACGCGCGCACTTTATGGCGATATTGAATTCATTCGAAAGTCTGTAAAATAAGTGAGTGATACTTTAATTTGATGAGTGAGCGGGTCGCCAGCGTTTGAGTAAAAGTGCATTACTTAAAACGCAGAAGCTAGATAGAGCCATGGCACTTCCTGCAAGCATGGGTGATAAATAGCCTAAAGCGGCAAGGGGTATGCCAATGGTATTAAAAGCAAATGCCCAAAATAAGTTTTGGCGAATCTTATTCCATGTCCTTTTCGATATTTCGATTGCATCGCCCACTAAACTAGGATCACCTCGCATGAGGGTAATGCCCGCTGCTTGCATCGCGACATCTGTTCCAGTAGACATCGCCATTCCGACATCAGCTATTGCGAGTGCTGGGGCGTCATTAATGCCATCGCCAACCATCGCAACATATTCTTTTTTGCCTGCAGCGGGGTTTTGAAGTTGATGAATAATGTCTGCTTTATTACTCGGCAGAATTTGGGCAAACACCTCGTCAATTCCAACGGCCTTACCAACACGTTGTGCAGCAGCTAAGTTATCCCCTGAAATCATGACTGTATGAATGCCAAGGTGATGCAATAAAGTAATAGCGTCTTGGGCATTTGGTTTGAGTTCATCACCAAATGCGAAGACAGCAAGTGGAGTTACTGCATTCTCCCCTTCCTGATCGAGTAAGGTTAATGCTGAAACAGTGAGGCCTTGCTCAAAGTAGTCTTTTGACTGCTCCATAACGCTCTGGTAGTAAGTGCTTTCCTTGAGAGAGGAAACACTTTGTAATCGCAAACGTTTCCCTGCGAAGGGGCCATCGCTAGGAATTCCTTCAATGCCAATTCCGGATAAAGCCCGATTATCGCTAGTGGGTAAGGGAATAATATTTTTATTCTTACTTGCATCAATCAGTGCTTTTGCTAGCGGGTGTTCGCTTCCTAACTGCAAGCCAGCAGCGTTCGCTAGTAATTGATGCGCATCGTGAAGCAGGGGGTCAATGACTAAGAAATGAATTAAGCGTGGCTTACCCATGGTGAGCGTGCCTGTTTTATCAAATGCAACCACTTTGAGGCGGTGTGCTAGCTCTAATACTTGAGCGTCTTTAATCAGGATGCCATATCGTGCCGCTACGCCAGTGCCAGCCATGATAGCTGCAGGTGTTGCTAGGCCTAGAGCACAGGGGCAGGCAATGACTAAAACCGATACTGCTCGAAGGATAGCAATGGAAGCAGAGTCAAAGTAAAGCCAGTTGGCTAGCCCAGTCAATATGGCAATCACAATAACGGTGGGCACAAAAATAGCGCTTACTTGATCTACTAGTTTTTGAATAGGCGCTTTTTGGGTTTGCGCTTCCTCCACTAGGCTAATCATTTTTGAGAGAACACTCTCAATTCCAACTGCATCAGCACGAATGACCAGAACGCCTTCACCATTGAGTGCGCCCCCAATGACTTTAGAATGAACTTCTTTTTTGATGGCATCACTTTCACCAGTGAGCAGGGATTCATCCACATGGCTGGTACCCAAGATGATTGCACCATCAACCGGAATTCGCTCGCCTGGCAGCACTAAAACCCGATCCCCAGGTATAACCTGCTCTAGCGGTAGATCACGATATTGATTTGGGGTGGTCCCGCTAGCGAGGTCCCAGGTTTTTTCTAGTACCTTCGCATGCTCTGGCCAGAGTTTTTGTAATGCCCGAATAGCCTCGCTAGTTTGTTGTTTGGCTCGTGCCTCTAACCATTTACCCAACAGCACCATGCAGATGATGATGGCTGAACCTTCAAAGTAAAGCTCATGTGTATGACTGGAACTCAAGAGTAGATAAACACTGAGTCCATAAGCAGCACTAGTGCCAAGCGCTACCAATAAATCCATGTTGCCGGCTCCGGCCATCACCGCTTTGAAACCGGCTTTATAAAAACGCCACCCTAGAATAAATTGCACAGGAGTTGCTAAGGCCAATTGCCACCAGCCTGATAGTGACCAATGAATGCCAAAAGGCATAAGGAGCATAGGCAATACCAGTGGGGTGGAGAGGATAAAGCTCATTAAGACCGGGCCTAAGCTATTAGCAGCCCAGAATGGCTTGTCTAGTTTTTTCTCTAAATGACCTCGTAAACGACTTTCTGTTGCCCCATACCCCGTCTTTTGCACAAGCTGAATAATGTCATTGGCGCTAATGGGTGAGCCCTCTTTAACCCGAATGCGAGCCTGTTCAGTTGCTAAGTTCACTGATGCTGCCTCGATACCGGGAATCTGATCTAAAGCCTTCTCAACCCGAGCAACACAGGATGCACAGGTCATGCCCTCAATATCGAGGGTCAAAAACTCAGACGGTTTTGTTTGATTGCTGCTCATCTAGAAGATAATCCACCCTATAGCGTGAAAAAGCTATTAAGTTCATTATTTTGACAGCTCTAAAAGGATTGAGATGCTCACTTTCAAAGTTTCTGGGATGACATGTGGTGGTTGCATTAATGCGGTTACCCGTGCAATTGTGGCCAAGGACCCTCAGGCCAAGGTGCAAGCTGATTTAGCAACACAAGTGGTGACAGTGGAAACAACCCTATTGCCAGAAGTGGCAGCTCAACTCATTGGTGATGCTGGTTTCCCATTAGCAGATTAGGATTAATGACGTTTTAAGCATTTTTTCGCATGTGCGGTTAATCTACCCACTATTCAATGATTTTGTACTAATACATACGGATATTGTCATGAAGACCATATTTACCTATAGGAGAAAGTTGTGGCGGTTACTGTAGAAGCTGTTCAGGCAGTCTTAAAAGGTTTGATTGATCCCAATACCCAGATTGATTATGTAACAGCAAAATGCATCAAGAATTTGCGCGTTGAGGGTGGAGACATTAGTCTAGATATTGTTTTGGGTTATCCCGCTCAAAGTCAGTTTGATGGTATCCGCAAGTCGGTGATAGCTGCCTTACGCGAGTTACCTGATGTTAAAAATGTCAGCGTCACTGTAGCTAGTGAGATTGTTGCGCATACTGTGCAGCGTGGCGTTAAATTATTACCCGGCGTTAAAAACATTATCGCGGTAGCGAGTGGTAAAGGTGGTGTAGGTAAATCAACTACTGCTGTCAATCTGGCGTTGGCCTTAGCGGCAGAGGGCGCGCAAGTTGGCATACTGGATGCTGATATTTACGGACCTAGCCAACCCATGATGCTTGGTATTACTGGAAGACCGGAATCCATAGAAGAAAATACGATTGAGCCGATGGAAGGACATGGACTTCAAGCAAGCTCAATTGGCTTTTTAATTGATGCTGACGCTCCGATGGTGTGGCGTGGCCCAATGGTGACCTCTGCTTTAGAGCAATTGCTCAGACAAACCCGGTGGCGCGATTTAGATTACTTAATCGTGGATATGCCGCCAGGTACTGGCGATATTCAGCTCACCCTAGCGCAAAAGGTTCCTGTCACTGGCGCCGTGATCGTTACCACTCCTCAAGATATTGCCTTACTTGATGCACGTAAGGGACTCAAGATGTTTGAGAAGGTGGGTGTACCCATTATCGGCATTATTGAAAATATGAGTACGTATGTTTGTCCAGGCTGTGGTCATGAAGAGCACATCTTTGGTACCGGGGGCGGTGAAAAAATGTGCAAAGAATACGGCACCGATTTCTTGGGGGCATTGCCTCTGAATTTATCGATCCGTGAACAGGCTGATGCAGGTCGCCCAACAGTGGTTGCTGATCCAGATGGCGCTATCAGTAATATCTATAAAGTTATCGCAAGACAAATCGCAATTCGAGTGGCAACACTGTCAAAAGACATGAGTAGTAAGTTTCCTAGTATCGTTATTCAGAACACTTAAAAAACGGCAAGTACTCACTCTTGAAGGGTTTGTAATTCTTGATTGAGATAGCGTTTAGCGGCTTGCGTTTGCGGATTAGAAAAGAAAGGGCCTACGGGTCCTTTTTCTTTGATCTCACCATGATCAATAAACACAATATATTTAGCCAATCTTTGTACTTGAGCAAGCTGATGAGAGGTAAAAATCACATCAGAGCCCCGTAGCTTAAATTCGCGAATCATTTGCTCTACCTGCTCAGTGGTATTGGGGTCCAAATTTGCGGTGGGTTCATCGAGTAAGACTAAATTGGGCTTTTGTAAAATAGCGCGCGCTAAGCAGAGTTTTTGTCTCTCGCCTGCAGAGAGCTTTTGTGCGGGACTGTTGGCTAGACTATGTAAACCCACTTGCAACATAACAGCATCAATCTCTTCAAGGGTGATAGT
>JBFZCO010000131.1:0-4836 GCA_041307885.1 Burkholderiales bacterium
ATAGCTTTTGGCGGTGGAGTTGCCCAAAAACTATCTGGTGAAAGAGATGCTTTGCCTCAATTGCGAGAAACTATTTTGGCCATGGATGTACAAGGCCTTGAAGAGTTGCCATTAATAGCCAGTTTTGAATTAAATCATTTGCTGACAAGACCTAAAGATAAGGCCTTACTTTGGCAAGATCTTTTGTTGGCTAAATCTGTATTACAAAATATTTAGTGTTTATGTTCGCCAATCAAGTGCATTGAATCATATTCAGCCTGATTTGCTTTATGTCTTTTGATGACTAGCCACATGATGAGGCTAACAGCAACACCAAATCCAATGATTACAAATTGAATTGGTACATCAAACCAAATTAATCCTGAATAAATCATTAACATCGTTAACACTGAAATATTCTCATTGAAATTTTGTACAGCGATAGAATGGCCAGCTGACATGAGCACGTGGCCACGATGTTGAAGCAATGCGTTCATTGGCACCACAAAGTAACCAGCAAGCCAGCCTACTAATATCAGCAAAAAGTATGCAGGTAGTAAGTTCAGCGGTACTTCCAAAGCGCCCATTTTAAAGATCGTGATGTTAGGGAGCATGTCTGAGTTATAGATGGCCATCACGCAAACAACAATTCCCATGGCTATACCGTAAGGCAGCACCTTCAGAGAGCTGCGTAATGGGATTTTCCAAGCAGCCCAAACTGCGCCACCAGCAACTCCAAAAGCAGAGATAGCTTGCAAAATAGCGCCTTGAGATAGCGACATATGTAAGGCAACTTGAGCCCATTTAATGACAATAAATTGCAAAGTAGCCCCAGCCCCCCAAAATAAGGTAGTCACAGCTAAGGAAATTTGTCCCAAGCGATCATTCCATAGGGTCTTAAAGCACACTGAAAAATCTTTAATTAATTCGATTGGATTGGTTTTTTGCGACTCATAGCGTGCCCCAGTGTCTGCAATGCGCAAATTAATTAGCGCCGCTAATATATAAACAAACATGATGATCATGATTGCTGATTCAGCTGCCGTATCAATCCCTGTGTCAACGAATGGCATATCCCAAGATAAAAGGCTTTGCGATACTGACTTGCTAATGAGTACACCCCCAAGAACAGTCCCCATAATGATTGAGCCGACAGTCAGCCCTTCAATCCAACCATTGGCAGCCACCAGTTTTTCAGGTGGAAGGAGTTCAGTTAGGATGCCGTATTTTGCCGGTGAATAGGCTGCTGCACCCAAGCCAACAATGGCATATGCCAGTAATGGGTGGCTACCAAAGAGCATGACTAAGCAACCAACAAATTTGATCGTATTGGTAATGAACATGACGTTACCTTTGGGGCGGGAGTCAGCAAAGGCACCCACAAAGGCTGCTAGGAGAACATATGAAAGAACAAAGAATAATTTGAGTAATGGAGTCATCCAGGCCGGAGCTTCGAGCTGGACCAAAAGGGCAATTGCCGCAATAAGCAATGCGTTATCGGCGAGCGACGAAAAAAATTGCGCCGCCATAATAGTGTAAAAACTACGGTTCATTCGTACAATCTAGTCATTGCGCAATTAAAACATGAAAGGAGAGGTTGACATGGGTTTAGCAGCTAATCAGTTGATTAATAGACCAATTCTGGCATCTATCGACACCCAGGCCTTTCGTCATAATTTAAACCGAATTCGTGAGCTTGCTCCTGAATCGAAAATTTGGTCAGTAATTAAGGCAAAGTCCTACGGTCACACTCTCGAGGCCGCCTTGCTAGGGCTTGAGTCTACGGATGGTTTTGCCCTTCTAGATATAGCTGATGCCCAGTGGTTGAGAGACCACACCTGGAGTGGGCGTATTTTGCTTTTAGAGGGCCTGTTTCATGAAGAGGAGTTGGACTTGGCAGTTCAGTTGCAGTGCGACCTTGTTGTCCATAATGAAAAACAACTGCAATGGCTGGAGTCTTATATCAATCATGCTGGTCGTCCTATCAATCTCTTTTTAAAGCTTAATTCGGGCATGAATCGTCTTGGTTTTGCGCCAGAGCAATACCGTAATGCATTTCACCGCTTACATTCTGCCGGCTACCATATGCATCACATGACCCATTTTGCCAATGCCGACCAAGTCGATCGTTCACCATCGGTTGGTGAACAAGTGGAATGTTTTGAATCTACTATTGCAGGCTTAGAGGCCCCGACATCGCTAGCCAATTCAGCAGCAATTCTCTGGCATCGCAATGCTCTTGGTGATTGGATCCGTCCTGGCATCATGCTGTACGGTGTTTCTCCAACAGGTGCCTACGCTGATATTGCTCGTTCTGAGCTAATGCCAGTCATGCAACTACGTAGTGAAATCATTGAGATTCAGCATATAAAGAAGGGTGATCATGTTGGCTATGGCGGCAGATTTGAGGCTCCAGAAGATATGCGTATTGGTGTGATTGCTTGCGGTTACGCTGATGGTTATCCACGTCAGGCTAAAGATGGCACCCCTGTTTGGGTGATGTCTGCAGACTCTGAACTCAATGATGTGATTTGCCCGCTTGCGGGTCAGGTTTCGATGGATATGCTGACGATTGATTTACGTCAGGCACCCAATGCGAAGATTGGTAGCATCGTAGAGCTATGGGGTGGGGAAGTGCCAGTAGATGATGTTGCCCAAATGAGTGGAACAATTGGTTATGAGCTCACATGCGCCTTAGCACCTCGCGTGCCTGTAGTGATTAAGTAATGCAACCTTTACTGTATTACTCAAGTAAATCTTTTATTTATTCCAGATCTGCCACCAGCGACGCTCTTTTTGAATACGCTGGCCAGTTACGAGCATTTGACTATCCGGAAAGTTGAGTTTGAAGACCCGAGCTGCATCATTGCTGAGATCTGTCATTCCCAATTTCTCGTAAGACTTCACTAGGAGATAAAGCGCCTCTTCTACAGCGGGTGCACGGTCATAGTCCCGAATGACGAGTTGCGCTCGGTTTGCAGAAGCAAGATATGCACCACGCTGGTAATAGAAACGTGCCACGATTACATCTGCTTCGGCTAAAGAATTGACGATGTAACGCATTCGATCCAATGAATCAGACGCATATTTACTATCTGGAAAACGCTCTACGACAGCCTTAAATGACTCAAAGGCCTCTTTTGCCGCTTTAGGATCCCGCTCACTAAGGTCTTGGCCTGTAAATTTTCCAAGCCAACCTAAGTCATCATTAAAGCTAATTAAACCTTTTAGATAGTAGGCGTAATCAAGGCTCGGACTACCTTGATGGAGTTTAATAAAACGGTCAATGGCAATCAAAGCTTGAGCTTGTTCTTGGGCTTTCCAGTAGCAATAGGCTGCATTGATTTGCGCTTGTTGTGAATAGGGACCAAATGGGAAGCGAGCTTCCAGTTTTTCAAAATACTTACCGCATTTTGCGAAATCAGCATCATTTAAGGTCTCATTCGCTTCTGAATAAAGCTTGGTTTCAGACCATATATCCGTATCGTCTTTTTGATTACCTAGGCCAGCGCAACCACTCAAAAATAGGGTTGCAGCACCAGCGCAGAGAAATAACGAGGAAAATGCTCTTCTAGAAAATGGCCTAACATTGGCAGCAAGCCTTAAACTGGCGTCTTTAATAACGTCCGACATAACTAAAAGGCTCTTTAAGCGTGGCATTGCCGCATACTCCCGATTCGAATCCCATTGATTATATCGATGAAGAGGACTTTATTGCCCTAGAAATTCCCCATGAAGTCTCTGGAGAGCGTTTGGATAAGTTTTTGGGAAGCGCTTTGCCTGATTATTCCCGTAATCGTCTAAAGTCCTGGGTTGAGGCTGGGGCTGTCACGGTTGATGGCAAGGTGACTAAATCTAGGCATTTATTGCGAGGAGGGGAAAGTGTTAAGGTTTTTCCTCAGGAGATGCCTGAACAATATGCATTTGCTCCTGAAAATATTCCGCTAGAAGTGGTCTACCAGGATGCCGACATTATTGTGATTAACAAGCCGGCTGGACTGGTGGTTCATCCTGCCGCTGGCAACTGGTCGGGCACCTTGCTTAATGCTTTGTTATTTCACTATCCAGAGCTCAAAATGCTGCCCAGAGCAGGTATTGTTCATCGTCTTGATAAGGATACCTCCGGCTTAATGGTCGTAGCCAGAACAAGTATTGCCCAAACAGCACTTGTTCGGCAGCTCCAAGAGCGCACGGTTGGTCGCCGTTACTTAGCTTGGGTTTGGGGCGATGCCCCATCACAAGGCAAAGTATTAGCATCTGTTGGCCGTGATCAGCGCGACCGTTTAAAGATGGCGGCTGGCGTTGCTCAAGGAAAACCTGCTGCTACTGTATTTAGACGGTTGGCTAAGGGGGCATTCCAGGAAAGTGCTCTTGCATTATTGGAATGTAGGCTAGAGACGGGGCGTACTCACCAGATTCGAGTGCATCTAGAGTCTTTGGGATTTCCTTTGCTAGGAGACCCTGTCTACCGAAAAAAGATACCTGGTGTTGCAAAATCATTGCCAATTGGGCGCCAAGCTTTGCATGCCTATGCATTAAGTTTGCAGCATCCCGTTTCCCTAGATCTGATGACTTGGTTTAGATTGCCCCCGAAAGACTTGCAGGAGCTATTGCCTGTGGTAAGTATGAGCGAGGATGATCTTCCAAAGGAAGGGGCCTTACTTGCCTCAATCAAGAATGAACAGCGCTAACGAACTTTTGCATCCGGTCTGGGATCATCCAAAGTCGGTGAAGGCCTTTACAACAACGCGCTTAGGTGGTGTTAGTCAACCTCCATTTAATCAGCTCAATCTTGGTATGAATGCAGGAGACAAGCCAGAGCATGTTCTTAAGAATCGATTAATTGTCAGGCAGTCT